>RFOM01000027.1 GCA_009926615.1 Pseudomonadota bacterium | reverse complement strand
GTTTCGCCGGAATCCGCGGATGGGGTGTTCACTGCGCTTTTACTTGTTTCACCGGCAGTGCCCGCCGACCGGTTGGTAACATCAACGGCTTTTTTTTGAGGACCGGTTTTACTGCTGCAGCCCGAGATGACCGCGGCAGCAGCAATCAAAACAGCAACAAGAGAGGCAATCGGCGGGGTTGTCCTGAACTTCAATTTTATTCCCCTGGCATCCGACGCTTATCGGCCCAAAATGGCAAAAACCTGAGGGTTTATTAATCTCCTGTATAAACCGTATTTTAAAAACCCTTTTCGACCCGTTTGAACCCTGCTACGCGCCTTTTTGTCAGAACGGAAATTCCGTTCAAAGGGGGGATTATGAAAAACATGTTGCTGCCGTTCACTGCCTGCGCTGTTTTGGGTGCCGTTCTGGTCTCCGGACAGGCCTACGGATTTAGAAAATTTCTCGATCAGTTTTCAGAGCACTACGATGCAAACTCTGTGACGACACACATGCTGACCGACGAAACGTCCTGCGGTCTGTGTCACGTCAGGGCCGGCGGAGGCGGAAAACGCACACCCTACGGTGAAGACTTCCTGACCATCGCGCTGGACGAGGGTAAAGGCTTTCCGGGCATCGAATTCACGGACAGCGACAAAGACGGTTACGTGAATCTTGAAGAAATTTTTCTGCAGACTCATCCGGGGAAACCCGAAATTGCTCCGGCAGGTCGAATTGAATTGTCTTTGAAAGACGCCGGAACTTTGAGTGTCGCAGTTGCTGCGGAGTGCGCGCTGATGGACCTCAAAGCCTTTGGTTTCAAGTTCGAATCCGGTGCTTCAGACCTGCAATTGAAAAACGTCAAGGGTACTGCAGAAGTCAAAGTGTCCGGAACTCAGGGAGCCGTTTTGGCCAAGTGCGACGCAGAAAAACTGACAGGAAACCTGATGCGCTGAAAGGTCTTCAGGTTCCTTTTCCGGTTGTTTTTTCCCACTCCGTCTGCGCATAAAAAACCCGCTCAAGGGTGAGCGCATGTGCGGGAGCGCACTGCCCGACCCGCGTGCGTTCGAGATGTTCGAACGCCGAAGTGACGGCATTCTGTTGAAGTTTACCGACGGCGATATCAACAGTTGTGCCGACAATGTTGCGAATCATGTTCTTTAAAAAACCTTCCCCGTAAAAGTCGACGCAAAGAGATTCCGGATATTGTCCGTTCCTTTCAATTTCGATTTTCAGGATTTTTCGGACCGTCGATTTTGCGGTGCAGTCGGATGCGCGGAAGGCCGAGAAGTCGTGCTCTCCGACGCAATCCTGCAAAGCCTGATTGAGCAGGTCAAGGTTGAAATCGCGACTGCGGACAGCCCATGCAGCGGGTGTCAGAGCGGCATGATGACCGCGCCCGTACCACAGCCGGTAGCGGTAATGTTTTCCGAGAGTGTCGAAGCGCGCGTTGAAATCGGGACTGACTTCAAAGCACCGGTAAACGGAAATTGCAGTGTTCATTGCCGAGCGCAGAATTCCGTTGAGCGAGCGGGTGACGTCTTCGCAGTCGCGGGTGCTCCGCGTGAACAAATTTAAAAAATACTGCTGGGCGTGCACACCGGCATCAAGTCTTGAGCATCCGTAAAGAGTCGTGTTTTCCTGAGTGAGTGTCAGCCATGCCTTGTTGAGTGTGTCCTGCACGGTGTTGCCGTGCGGCTGGCTTTGGTAGCCCATAAATCCTTCACCGCGGTATGAGATTTCGAGACACAGATTCCTGACTCCCTCAAGAGCGCGGAAACGCACTCCGCGCGGTGACTCTATCCGTTCAATGAACGCGGCCGCGTTTTCGGTTTGTGAATTCGGGTTGTCAGATGTCATTTGTCTGTAGTTCTCCGGCGGCGGCACTCAACTGCAGGGCGACGTCTTTCAGCAGGTTGATTTGGTCACGCAGTGCTGCAGCTTCTTCAAATTCAAGCTGCTGCGAGGCCTTTTGCATTTGCTTGGTCAGCCGTTTTACTTCTTTGTCGAGTTTTTTCGGGTTGGTCAGAACTGTGCGATCTTCAATTCCTGTCAGAGCACGCTCGATTTTCAATTCAAGATCGTTTTCATCGGGGGTCGTTTCAAGATTATAAATTTTGCGCAGCTGCTCGGGGATTTTTTTGATAATAGACTGCGGCACAATTCCGTTTTCTTCATTGTACTTTCGCTGGATTTCCCGTCTGCGATCGGTTTCTGCGAGGGCAGCGGCAATGCTCTCGGTGGTCTTGTCGGCGTACAGGATAACCCGTCCCTGCGCGTTTCGTGCCGCGCGGCCGACAGTTTGGATAAGACTCGTGCGCGAGCGCAAAAATCCTTCTTTGTCGGCATCGAGAATTCCGACCAGCTGGACTTCGGGTAAATCAAGACCCTCGCGCAGAAGGTTAATTCCCACCAGCACATCGAAAAGTCCGATACGCAGGTCGCGCAGGATTTCAACCCGCTCGATCGAGTCAATGTCCGAATGCAGGTAGCGGATGCGCAGACCAATGTCCTTGTAATAATTCGTCAGGTCTTCAGCCATTTTTTTGGTGAGCGTGGTGATCAGCACACGACCGTTGTTTTTGATCGTCTTTTGGATTTCGGCGAGAAGGTCATCAACCTGATGCTGCGCAGGCCTGACTTCGACAATCGGATCGAGCAATCCGGTCGGACGGATTATTTGTTGTACACTTTCAAAATTGCAGCGCTCGAGTTCAAATTTGCCCGGGGTCGCAGACACATAAACGGTTTGGCCCATGCGCGACATAAATTCGTCAAAATTCAGCGGCCGGTTGTCGAGCGCCGCCGGCAGCCGGAAACCGTGCTCGACGAGCACTTCCTTGCGGGCGCGGTCGCCGCGGTACATGCCGCCGATTTGAGGCATTGTGACATGGCTTTCATCGACGATAAGCAAATAGTCCTGCGGAAAATAATCGAGGAGTGTGGAAGGAGGCTCTCCGGGCCGGCGGTTATCAAGATACCGGCTGTAGTTTTCCACACCCTGACAGTAACCAACCTCGCGCATCATCTCGAGATCATGCAGCACGCGCTGCTCAAGACGCTGTGCTTCGACAAGATAGCCGTTCATCTTGAACCATTCGCAGCGATCAATGAGGTCGAGCGAAATACGTTCGATGATTCCCTCAAGTTCTTCTTTGTCGGTCACATGGTGGGTTGCCGGATACACGGCACAGCGTTTGACGCGTTCGATGACTGATCCGCGGAGAGCATCGACAATCTGCAGTTTTTCGATTTTTTTGCCGAAAAATGAAATGCGCAAAGCCTTTTCGCGCTCGTGGCTCGGGATGATTTCAACCACGTCGCCGCGCACACGGAACTTGCCGCGTTCGAGGCTGATGTCGTTGCGGGTGTATTGAATTGAGATGAGTTGGGCCAAAAGTTCATCGCGGCCGATGCGGGCACCTTCTTCGACCATCACCATCGCCTTAAGATACGCTTCAGGGTCGCCCAGTCCGTAAATGCAGCTGACACTCGAAACGATAATCACATCTTCACGTTCGAGCAGACTGCGGGTTGCAGCGTGCCGCATTTTGTCGATGTCTTCGTTGATGGTTGCGACTTTGTCGATGAAGGTATCGGTGCTCGGAACATAAGCTTCAGGCTGATAGTAGTCGTAGTAACTGATGAAATATTCGACCGCGTTATTCGGAAACAGAGTTTTGAATTCCTGAAACAGCTGGGCGGCAAGGGTTTTGTTCGGCGCCAGAATCAGCGCAGGGCGCTGGGTTTCGTAAATCACGTTGGCAATGGTGAAGGTTTTTCCGGAACCGGTGACTCCGAGCAGGATTTGTTCGCTGACACCGGCCTCAACGCCCTCCACAAGGCTTTCGATGGCCTGCGGCTGGTCTCCCATGGGTTCGAGTTCCCATGTTTTTTCAAAGCGGTCCGGACGTACGGATGAGTCAGATTGCATCGGTTGAACTCTGCCTGTGTGTGTGCCACATTAACGCTTTCAGGCGTAGCATAAGACCTATCTCGGACAAAGGATTTTCACGAATGCCGACCAGCAGACAACCTCTTTCCACGATTGCCGATATTCACGCCGAGCGGGTTGCGCTGGGCAAGGTGACGATTGCCGGATGGATCAGAACCCGACGGGGCTCAAAGAAGTTTTCCTTTCTGGAAGTGAACGACGGCTCAGGCGGCAAGTCGATTCAGGTCATCGCTGATGCGGCTTTGCCTAACTATGAATCAGATATTGCGAAGCTGACCACCGGCGCCTCGGTCCGTATCGAGGGTCAGTTGGTTGCAAGTCCGGGTCAGGGACAGAAGTTTGAAATTCAGGCCAGCTCGATTCACGTGTACGGCTTCGCCAATCCGGAAACTTATCCCCTCCAGAAAAAAGACATGACCTACGAATACCTGCGCGATATCGCTTATCTGCGCGGCCGCACCGCGACATTTGCCGGTGTTTTCCGCATTCGTGCACGGGTCAGTCAGGCCATCCACCGCTTTTTCTCCGATCAGGGTTTTTACTACATTCACTCGCCTTTGCTGACCACGTCCGACGCCGAGGGTGCCGGCGAAACATTTCAGGTCACCACGCTGCCGATGGACAAACTGCCGCGCACACCGGCCGGCACAATCGATTATTCGCAGGATTTTTTCGGTTCACCGGCAATGCTCTGCGTGACCGGACAGCTCGAGGCCGAGGCGCTCGCACTGGGGATGGGGAAGGTCTACACCTTCGGTCCGACATTCCGTGCCGAGAACTCCAATACCAGCCGGCATTTGTCCGAGTTCTGGATGATTGAACCCGAAATGGCCTTCTACGAAATTGAAGACAACATGCAGCTGGCTCAGGACATGATTCGTTACGTTGTCAAAGATGTTCTCGATCATTGCGCCGACGACCTTGATAATATTATTGCCCGCAACGGAGTTGATACCCGTGAATATCTCAAAATGGCACTCGAGCGTCCGTTTGTGCGGGTAACCTACACCGAGGCGGTTGATATTCTGAAGGCCTGCGGCCGCACGTTTGAATATCCGGTCGAGTGGGGCGAAGATCTCAAGAGCGAACACGAGCGATTTTTGTGTGAAGAACACTTCAAGGCACCGACCATCGTCTTCAACTATCCGTCAAGCCTGAAAGCATTTTACATGTACCAGAACGATGACGGAAAAACCGTGCGTGCAATGGACCTGCTGATGCCCGGAATTGGTGAAGTGATTGGCGGCAGCCAGCGCGAAGATCGCGAAGATGTTCTTGTCGAAAAGATCAAAGCCAAAGGTTTATCGCCCGAACATCTCGACTGGTACATCGACCTCAGACGCTTCGGCGGAGTTCCGCACAGCGGATTTGGTCTGGGGCTCGAGCGTTTGCTTGTGTGGATCACCGGCATGGGGAATGTGCGCGATGTGATACCTTTCCCGCGTGTGCCGGGGACTTGTAAATTCTGAGATCGCTCCGGATCTTTTCTTTGCTTGTTTGAATTAAAGCAACACGCCGACTCCGGCTCTGTTGTCGGCAGTGGTACGAATTCCGCCCGTTTTAAGTTTTTATTTGATATAACGCAGCAATCCTGCGGCGGGCGAATTCTTTTGCATGCGCAGCAACTGTCCCATTGTCGAGGGTGACAGTCCCTCTTCAACTTTGAACTGGCACGAGGTCAGTTCGCGGGGTGGTTTTTTGAACAGGCGGTTGACGCGCAGTCCGTCGGCCGTGACGTGAACGGACACTTCGTTGAGTGAGGTCAGTTGAAGCTGTGCGCACTCCGAAGGCTCGATATGTACATTCGAACGATCTGCGCCGATTTGCTGTTTGAGCAGTGCCTGCAGAATTTCGGCTTCTTTTTGTTTGCGCAGGAGGTTGAGGAGCGCCTTCGGATTCGACGTAAAATCCCTGATCGACAATGCGCGGCCGGTCCGCAGATCAAAGGTTGTCAGCTGTTCGCTGCCGCCCTGCGGATTGCATGTGTCTCCCTGCCGGTTTCGCACGGTCACGTAGCCGCCGCGGACGTATTCAACAAGGGCAGTCTCCGATACGGTTTCGCAAGGCTCCTTGCCGCCCATTGATTTGTTAATCCTCGTTTCAAAGGGGCGACCGTTGGCTGTCCATTGGCCGAGCAGGTTGACCACGATGGGTTCTGCATTTGGCGGCACGCCTTCCATACCCAAAAAGAGTGTTTCGCAAATCATTTCGCCGTTGACAGCTCCCGGTTCCACGCAGGCCCCGTTGTCATAGCACAGATCAAGCGACTTGGGTTTGGATTCCTTCAGAGTCACCACAGCTTTTTCAAGCGTTTCAAGGCGCTGGAAGAGCATTGCCCGCGGCGAAGAACACCGCATGGACTGAGGTTTGTCGGGCAGCGGTGAAAGCCATGAATCGGCATAGAGTTCCCAGCGTATTTGATGAGCTTTCAAAGCGGGGCGTGCGCCCTGCGGAATCATCTTGGTCAGGATCTGAAAGGCTTTGTGAGTCCTGTCGAGAAAACGGTCTGCGGTTTGGTCTTCGCACCTGATCCGCGCAAGTGCGTTGCCTTTTTGCAGTGCACAATCTTCGGTGAGAGGCGGTAAAAGTGTTTCTTCAGCGCGGGCGGGCTGCTGCAGGACAAAGAAACCGCAAATGACAGGCAAACTGATTGTGCAAATTCGTCTCATGCTGCATTTCCCCTGCGCTGAATTCGAAATCCGTCCGTCATTGTAAATCAGCGCGAGCGCATATCAAAGACCCCGTCCCATTCCTGCGGAGGGGGAGGATTTTGTTTAAGGCGCACTGCACGGTCAAGATAAAGTGCCGCAACGCGGTCGGCGGGATTTTCGTCCAGATTCCTCTTCCATCCCTCAATGGCTTTGTCCCAATGGCCTGCGTGAAATGACCTGAGTGCGCTTTCGTGGACGTCGAGCGCCCGCAGTTTGAGCTCACGCAGGTGCGGCGCGTCTGCATTGAAGACCTCAACAATGCTCAACGCTCGGCTAAAACCCTGTGGACGAACCTTGCCGAGTGAGCGGAACGCAAACTGCTTTGGATTTTGGGTTAGAATCATCGAATCCTGAGTCGTGATCAGACCGACGGAGAAGACTTTGGTCAGGCCTTCGAGGCGGGAAGCGAGGTTCACACTGTCCGAAATCACTGTTCCTTCCATTCTTTGTTCATTGCCGAGAGTGCCGAGCATCAGTGGCCCGTGATGAACTCCCAAGCCGATGTTGATAGGTGCCCTGAAGGATTTTTTGATGTGGTTGTTGAAGTTTTCGAGTTCTTTTTGCAATTCGACGGCAGCAAGCAGCGCGTCGTCGGGCCGGTTGGGAAACAAAGCCATGACCGAGTCGCCGATGTATTTGTCGATGAATCCGCAATTTTTTTGAATAACCGGATTCACGGTTGCAAAATAACTGTTGAGGAAATCGAAGTTCTCTTTGGGAGTCATTGTTTCCGAAATCTTGGAGAACTGTCTGATGTCGAGAAACATGACGGACATTTCTTTCAGAATCTGATCGCCGAGTTTGACTTCGGTGATGTTGTCACGGCCCAGAAGCTGCAGCAGATCCTGAGGAATGAATCTTGAGTAAGCACCGTGAGTTTTGCTGATTTGCAGATGATTGCGCATGCGTGCGAGAAGTTCAGACTGTGAAAAGGGTTTGAGCAGAAAATCATTCGCCCCGAGATTGAAGCAACTCACGAGGTCGTTGGCCTGATTTTTTGCCGTCAGGATGATCACGGGAAGTTCGGTCACCGGCCTTGTTTTGCGGATCTCGGCCAGAACCTCGACACCCGACATGCGCGGCATCATCAGGTCGAGCAGAACCAGATCCGGTTTCGAATGCCGCATCTGCTGAAGTGCGGCGGCGCCGTCCTCAACAATGATGACCTCGTAATCTTCACTCCGCAGCTGATTTTCGAGAACCTTGCGGTTGACGGGTTCATCGTCGACGACGAGGATTTTATAGCCGCCGCGCCTGCCGTTGTTTGTCGTTGACACCGGCGTTGTGCTTCCTTCGGAAACACGACCCTCCCACCACAAAGGTCCGGTTTCGAGCATTCTCGGCCTGATGCCCGCATTCTGTGCTGCAGTTCTTTCTTCCGTCATCGAAGATGAAACGGTATCAGCAAGAATCAGCGGCAGGGTGAAGGAAAATTCCGACCCGCTGTTAACCTCTGACACGACATTGATCATTCCGCCGTGAAGCTCGATAAGTTGTTTGGAAATGGTCAGTCCGAGTCCCGTGCCGCCGTATGATCTGTTGATTTGTCCGTCGGCCTGCTCAAACGGATTGAAGATGCGCTGGCGTTTGGACTGTTCAATACCGATTCCGGTGTCTCTGACCGAAATCCGCATAAACTTCCCTTCGACCGCGGCAGAAACAATAATGTGGCCGGTGTGGGTGAATTTAATTGCGTTACCCAAAAGGTTCTGGAGAATCTGCTGCAGGCGCGATTCGTCGGCCTCGACCCGAGGCAGATGCGGTTCGATGTTGTTGTGAATTTCGACCGGCTTGTTGCCGAGCAGGGGCAGGTTGAGTGCGATGAGCACCTGTACCATCGGACGCAGCTCAACTGCGGACAGCCTGAGCTTGAGTTCACGCTGCTTGATTTGCGAAAAATCGAGCAGGTCATTGACTAGATGTGTCAGCCGCCGGCCCGAGACGGATATTAAATTCAGGTTCTCCCGCATTCGCGCGCTTATGGAGCCTTCGGCACCGGCGAGGAGACTGTCCGAGAGTCCGACAATTCCGTGCAGCGGAGTTCTGAGTTCGTGTGACGTGTTGGCAAGGAAGTCGTCTTTCAGTCTGTCGGCACGCCGGAGTTCTTCAACGGCAGTCAGATTGTCGAGCGTCAGGCAAAGAGTCTGGCGGGTAATTTGAATGAAATGACGTTCTTCCTGTGTCAGAAAAATCGGTTCGGCAGCTGCCACCGAAATCATTCCGAGCCAGCGAAATTCCTGAAAAAGACTGAGAGTCAAAACATTACCGGAGACAGCCAGCGTTTGCTGTTCATCGGGCAGAGGCGGAACTCCGTCCTGAATAACAGGTTCAGGCAGTTCCTTACCGTCGGTTTCGCCGGAGAGCACAATTTTATAGTGGTGCATCTTGCGCGGCACCGGTGAAGGCAGAATAATTTCAGTTTCGGTTCCCTTCAGGAATTCGAATTCGCGCATCAAAATCTGCAACGCAGCAACAACTGCGGATGCGTGGTGCTGCGAACTTGCAAGCGTCCGGCTGCCCAGCATCAGCTGCTCGACTCTGCGTTTGAGCAGACGGGCGTACTCACTCATCTTCTGGGTCACACTGCCGATGCCGAGCATTGCAGAAAGGAGAACAACCGGCACACAAAGCGACTGACGCCAGTCAAGGGGATCATAAATCATTCCGCCGGCTGAGCTGTTGCGCAGGTCTTTTGCGGACGCAAACATCATCAATACGACGGCTGAAGTCACGAGTCCTGTGCGCAGCAGGAAGAAATGCGTCGGGTTGAAAAGGGCCTGTGCAGAATGAAAGTCCGGTTGAGCGGGGTTTGCCTCGGATTTTTGAGTTGCGCGGTAAGTTTTCCATGACCATACCGCAAGGGAGAGTGCAAACACGCCGGCAACGATGTCGGAGGTTCTTTCCATTTTGAAAACGAACAGCATTCTGTCGCTGTACATCGGCAGTGCAAGCAGCAGCAAAATGCCCGAGCACAGTCCGGCTGCAAATGTTCTTTTTCGGGATTCGGCGAACTTGGACGAAGCCGGCGAGATCAGTTCGGTGATGACCCTGATTTGCCAGAAGAGTCCCGCCGCAATCACGGCGACAGCAATGAAACGCAAATGAGTCTGCGACAAGGCTTTGCCGGCCAGCTGAATTCCGCGGCCGTCAACGGTGTTTATTGCAAATGAAACAAGGGCCTGAACAGCCTTAATAAACGCAAAAATGCTTATGTGAAACATTATTTTGCTGCCGTCGAGAATAACGGCGAGCGCGGCTGCCAGCACCGGCATGGCGAGCGCCAGAAGAGTCAGCGGCATGCTTGAGTCAACAATTTTTTGCAGCAGGCCGACGTATGCCGATGTTGCGTTGGGCCGCATCAGTGCAATCGGCAGGCTGAGCGGGCCAAAAAATTTGTCGGAATATTCGAATCCGTTGTAGTCGAGAGTTATTTGCCCCGATGCGAGAATTTCATCGATCGGAAAATGCGTGACCGCATTTATTCCGCGGCCTGCGTGCAAGGTTTTTTTGTTCGGGTCTGCGTATACCCACAGTTCACTTTGTGAGGACCGCGGGACGACCAGTGAAAAGTATCTCAGCTTGCTGCGGTTCGCCTTGATCCAGTCGATTTCGCTGATGTTGAAGCGATAAACCAGTTTTGCAGAATTGGGAGTCGGTGTTTCTTTGTTTTTCCGGCTTTGTTCGAGAAGATTTTCGAAGATATGGTTCGTTCTCGGAAAATTTGCGGTTGTCTTGTTTGCCTGCAGCGGCATGCAGGTGTTGAGCGGTGCGGTCGGTGTTTTACAGTGGTAAGGTGAGGCCTGCCATTCTTCAAGCAGACGTATTTCGTTGCCTGCCGCCATTTGTTTAATTTGCGCATCAACGTCGTAGGAACGTTGCAGACTCAGCATAAAAGAAATGAACGTTCCGATTGTAAGCAAAAGGAGCAACAGAGGCAGCAGTTTTAAAAATGATGCCCTGAAATTGATGTGTCCGAATTTTATGCGGCGAAAGTCCGTCAGCACAGTGCTCCTTTGCAGTGAGCTGATTTTCGCCTTCATTTTTTCAATTGGGAAGGGCTGAAAGAGCCGGTGAGCGGAAAAATGGCAGGAAAGTCTGCCTCGTGACGGGAATTGTTATTTAGACAGGAAGTGCAGGTGATCTGACGTCATTTGACCGTCGTTTCCTTTTTGGCTTCGAGCGGCCGTTCTTCAACGGCGGCAATATTCATTTGCAGCTCAACCTCGTCCCCCAAGACAACGTTTCCGGAGTCGGTGAGTTTGTTCCAGCTCACACCGAACTCCTTGCGGCTTATTTTTGTTTTCGCGACAAAACCGCCACGAATGTTTCCCTGTAAATCTTTTGCAGTGCCCAGATATTCGACATCAAGAACAACAGGCCGCGTTTGTCCGCGAAGTGTCAGAGTCCCTTCAATTTTGAACTGGCCTTTTCCGAGAGATGCAACTTTTGTGCTGTTAAAAATTGCGGCAGGATGACGGCTGCTGTTCAGAAAATCGGGCGAGCGGAGGTGTTCGTCGCGCTGACTGTTTGCGGTGTTGATGCTGGATGTCTGAATCTCGACCATGACTTTGCTTGATTCGGGCGATTTGTCGTCGAATGCCAGCGTTCCCTTAAAAGTATTGAAGGTTCCGCTGACCTTCGTCACCAGATGCCGGACGGTGAAAATAATATTCGAATGTGAACTGTCCACATTCCAAGTGGCGGCAGAAACAGGCATTGATGCAAGCATCAGACATAGGATTCCCGTTCGCAACATCTGTTCATCCTCAGACTGGCACAGCTTAAATCCCGATTTCCGGCAGGGCCGCGGGTTTAATTGCCGGCGTTGTTTTCACATAAAATCAATCGAAGCTTCGAGGTCCGCAGGCCGCAGTTCGGTATCTCCGGAAACAGCAATGCTGACGGAATTTTTCTGCTGGCTGATAATGTCCTGAGATGTTCCGGTGCAGATCTGCTCGTTCAGTGTAGCACCGTTGCGGCAGAAATATTTTCCAACCAGAGTGATGCGCTGTTTGGTTTTGAGTGTAATCCGCACTTCGGGGTAATTAGCACAGCGGCTGTCTATTTTGCTTGTGAGAACGGTCTGGGTCTGTCCCGCCCTTCTTGGATCGACGACGGTCGCCAGATCAAGAGGCAGTCTGCAATAGCTGACAACACCCGTTGAATTTCCGGAACCGCCGGTCAGTCGCGACCGCGGCTCGACCTTGCTTTGATCCGGTTCAGTTTCGTTGTCTTCGACACTGTCCTTCGGTCCGCAGGAATGAACGGTAATAAGAATTGCGGCCAATGCTGCCAAGCTTCCGCAGAGATTTTTTCGACTGCTTGCAGGGAATGTCATGGGTGTAGTCCTCCCTTTGAGATGACTGAATTTTCAAAATCAAGATTTCTTTTTACAGGATTTTCTTCAACCAGAGTTCTTTGGACAATGGCGGCACAGATCAGGGTCTGCATCGCCGATGAACGGTGTGTGTGAACGTATCTTTCGCCTGCACCCGCATCAGGCTTGAGCGTCATTTGTGTCTCTTTCAAAAGTTTTTCTGCGGCCGTCACGCCGTCGGCACGGATTCCGGTTTTTTCGAGCAGGGCAGCCGCATCATATTCGCGGAACAGAACACTGAAGTCGACAAAAGGCGCATTGAACTGCTTCTTGGGTGTCATGACAAACTGTCTGGGAAGCTGCGAAGCATAGGCTTTTCTCAGTATCGCTTTGTCCGTAAATCCCTGAACCAGTGCTGCATCGGGCAGAGCGGCAATTAATGTGCGCAGCTGACCGGACAAAAAGGGCGTGCGCCCCTCAAGAGTATTTGCCATTTCCATGCGGTCGCCGACCCAGTTGAGAACCTGAACCGGAAGATGCGTCTGACAAAAATAATTTTGCCAAAGCAAAAGTGCATTTTCGGGGTCTGCACAATAGTGCTGAGCCGATGAACTTTTTCCTGTTCCGTGCAAAAACCAGCTGCGCACACTTTCGGCCTGAGATGCCAGCCATCTGCCGGCTTCATCGGGACCCAGAATGCTTTCTGCGATTGTTCTTATTTGGCCGAACAGAGGATGCGGAACACCCCAGAGCGCCAGACTTTCTGCAAAATCATCGCCTCTGCCTTCTGCGCTGCTTCCGGCAAGCCACGGATCGCGTGTCTGGGCCGAGAATTTTTTGATGTAAACGGTGTCCCGCCAGCGCCGGCCGATCGGTGTGTTTGCGTCGCGGTTGCGTTGTGAAAACGCCCACCACGCACAATAACGGAAGCTCGGATACCCGCAGAGGACTTCATCGGCACCGTCACCGGTCAGCACACCGGAAACACTGCGGCGGGCAAACAGACTGAGCCACCATTTTGCAGCACCGTTGGTATAAGGCTGTATGTTCTCTGAAATGTAGACCGCATGAGGGTACGAATACCTGAGCGAGTCCTGCGATACTTTGAGCACGTGGGGAGTGAATCCGAGATAGCGGCTGTAGGCAACCGCTTCGGCGGATTCATCATATCCCTCGGTTTCAAATCCTACAGTGAAAGACTTGATTGATTTTTTATTCCACGACGGATTTTGCTTTTCGAGGATTCGGGAAAGCTCAAAGGCCACTGCTTTGGAATCAATCCCGCCGCTCAGATAAACTCCGAGTTCTACATCCGAAAGAAGGCGATCGGAGACGGATTTTGAAAAAGTGTCTCTGAATTTTTCAAGCCGGTCATTGAGGTCACCGGAAGACCAGAATTCTCCTTTGTTGACCTGTCTGATTGCTTCCGTCTTGGTTGTCAGCCGGATGTTGTAAACAGGAGCAGAATCAGTGCCGGCCGTTGTTGTTCCCGAAAGTCTTCCGCCTGCGGGGCACTGGATAATATTTTCAAAGGGAGTGCAGATCGGTTCGAACAGGCCTGTGAATTGCCGGAGTACACCGTCGCGATTCCAGACTTTGGGCATCGGCAGCGCCTTCATTTCACTCGCAAAGCCGACAAGCGGTGATTCGAACGCATAAACGTCCGATGCCGAAGAAAAGCGCCTTGTGTTGAGATCCTCAAAAGAGAAGAACAGCGGTTTCACGCCGAAGTGATCGCGCGCCGCGAAGAATGAACTTCCGTTTGTGCGCACAATGACAAACGCGAATTCACCTTCAAGTTCGTCTGCAAATGAGTCACCCTGCAGAAGCCAGCCTTCAAGAATTGTTTCCGTGTCTCCGGTCGTCCGCCATGCCGTCCGGCCGTATTTTTTCTCAATTTTGGCACGCAAATCGTGATGATTGTAAATTTCGCCGTTGAAAAGTATCGCCCATTGACCGTCGCCGGAAATCATCGGTTGCCGGCCTGATTCGATGTCCTGAAAAGCGAGCCTGAAATGATTCAGGGCCACACCGTTGAATTTGACCATTCGGGCGTCATCGCTGCCGCGATGTGAGATGCGCTCCGCCGTTGCGTCAAAACGTCCTGTCCGTTCCGCAGCCCGCGGGTGCTTATGGTCTGCAGTGAGAAGGCCCGAAAATCCGCACATGGCCGGCTGTCGCTCTTAGCTCTGGCCAAAACCGGATGGCCGCTGTCCCGCGTAGCCGGTTGTTCCGGCTGCAGGCGGCTGCGGAATACGCGAACGCGCAGGTTGTCGCGAGCTGTCGCGGGCGGCCCGCATCATCAGGTTCAGCGTCCTTGAAATCGGATTCTGACCGTAGTGTTCACTTTGAACTCCGTGGTTGGAAAGTTCCAGCAGAAATTCGTGTTCCTTGAGAGCATCACCGCTGCTGCGGGCATTGATCTTGGCACGGGTCAGGGCCAGCTGCAGAAGCTGTTCTTCGTGCGGGCTCGCAACTCCCAAAGCTTTGAGCGCTGCCAGAGTTTCGGCGCGGCTTGCAAAGAAGGGTGATTTTTTTCGCAATGCGCGGACAAGAAACTCTACGTATTCGACGTGATGTTTTGAAGTCTGGAATTGCGGCGTGAGACTCTCGACGTACAATTTTTCAAGAAGCTGAATTGCATAGTCGTGCAGCCAGAAATTGGGAGCCATCAAAAAGATGTGCGCCGCAAAGCGACTTGAGTTGGTGACGATCCAGTTCGGCGGCTCACGCAAATCCTCTTCCCATTTTTGGGTGGTGAGGGTTCTTAGCCATTGCCATTGGGAACGGGTGATAATCCGTGTTTCGGAAGGATGAACAGGCAGCTGCATGGCCCACGGCGTAAACTGTCGTGTATACAATTGCTGGTTCTGTTCGAGCGCAGGCAAAAGTGCGATGAAAAACTGATTGACGACGGCATTGGCCTTGTTGAGAACCGAAGGTGCTGCCGACTGGTTTTGGAATTCAACCTGAACCTGACTGTAGTCGCGCTGAAGTGAACGCACGACCCCTTTGACAATCGCCAAATCGGCTGCTTTTTGGCTCATGATGCGGCGCATCAGCTGCAGAACGCCTTGTTCGGCGGCGGGGTTCAAAACCGCCTCGCGGAACAGACCGTCGAAGAACCATTCCGAAAAGAAACTCAGCTGGAAGGTCGACATGGCGCCGTCGTCGAGGAATGCCAGACACGCATCGGCATTTTGAAGTTTCCAGAGATGTCCTCCGAATTGCGACGACAGTTTGAACGCAGACACACCCTTGAGTGCGAGCGTGTGGTCGGCAGTTGAGGAAATCTCCTGAATGATTTGGTCGGGAGCAGTGACCCGTCCGCCGATGATTCCCGAAGCACCGGAAAGGGCGGCCGATAGTCTTGAGGTCGGCGCAAGAAGCAGCTCTTTCAGTTTGTTGAGCTGATCGGATGCCGACATCAGCCGGACCATCGACGGGTCCTGAGCTTTGAAAATATTTATGAGTCGAAGGCGATCGGCATGGTTAATGTCAGTGCTGTTTTCTTCGAGAAGACTATAGACCTGCTGGGCAAAGCCTTCTGTTGCAATCAGGTATTGCCGGCGGAGCAGAACATCCGAGTGGTTGAGGTAAACCTGCACGCGTTTCAGCAGGTACGACAATCCGCCCAATGCACCTTTGGGTGACAGAGACTTGGGGAACTGCGAGTGCCCCGCAATAAAAAACAGCAGGTCCGTGCAGTCACCGACACTCGGTGCGGTTGTCACAACCTCAATTATTCCATTGCAGGTGGCGGAATTCAGCGAGTCGGCGTGAATGCCGTTTTCGGTGACCTGCGCCCTGACCACATCGGCAATCGTCTGCGGGCTGACCTTTCGTTCAACGAAACTCATCAGCAACGTCGAAACGACTTGTTCCGTTGATGGTTGAGCGGCATTGACTGCTGAGAACTTGGGCAGTTCGAGTCTGTCACGGTTCATCATATTCACCTCACAGGCAGATACAGTGTGAGCTTATCAACCTCCGCAAGCGACGCAGGGGCAAGAATTTCCCTTAGAAGCAGAATTGAGCTATGGAGTGATTCCGACAAAAACCGAGATTTCTGGGAGTTTCCATGCAGTTTCAGCAAAAGACCGGAGTGCGTCGGGGCGGGCAGCATCCGACCAAGTACATTTTCGTGACAGGCGGTGTTGTATCGAGCATCGGCAAAGGGCTCGCGGCAGCCAGTTTGGGCGCCCTGCTTGAAACGCGCGGATTGCGGGTCTCGATGACGAAAATGGACCCCTATATAAACGTCGACCCCGGAACAATGTCACCATTTCAGCACGGCGAAGTTTTTGTCACCGATGACGGTGCAGAAACTGACCTTGACTTGGGTCACTATCAGCGCTTCACGCGGGCAAATCTGACACGCCGCAACAGTTTTACGACAGGACAGGTTTACGACACCGTCATCAACCGCGAGCGCCGAGGGGATTATCTGGGCGGCACTGTGCAGGTCATTCCTCACATCACCGATCAAATCAAACGCAACATCGTCCATTCTTCCGAGGGGTCGGATGTATCGATTGTCGAGGTCGGCGGGACAATCGGTGATATTGAAAGCCTTCCGTTTCTTGAAGCCATCCGGCAATTCAGAAACGATGTGGGCAAAGAAAATTCACTTTTTATTCACGTCACACTCGTGCCTTACATCCGAGCTGCCGGTGAGCTGAAAACCAAACCGACCCAGCATTCGGTCAAGGAGCTGCGGGCCATCGGTATTCATCCCGACATTCTGATTTGCAGAGCTGATCAGCCCATGTCTCAGGATGTGCGCGACAAAATTTCGCTGTTCTGCAACCTTGAACGGGACAGCGTTTTTGAAGCACTCGACGTCGACAATATTTACCGAATGCCGATCATTTATCACGAGCAGGGACTCGATGCCCGAATCGCCGAGCATTTGGGAATCTGGACAGCACAGCCGAATCTTGAAGAATGGAACCGGATCATTGAAAGGCTGGAAAAACCGCTTCACCGGCTCAAAGTTGGAGTTGTCGGCAAGTATCTCGGTGTCCGCGACAGCTACAAGTCTTTGTATGAGGCGCTGACGCACGGCGGAATTGCCAACGAAGCCTCAATTGAAATCGTCGGTCTTGATTCCGAACAAATCTCTCAGGCGAATGCGCATGAAACCTTGTCCGGCTTCGACGCAATTGTTGTCCCGGGGGGATTCGGCGATCGCGGAATTCTGGGCAAGATGGCTGCCATTCAGTTTGCCCGTGAAAACGGTGTTCCTTTTCTGGGTATCTGTCTGGGTATGCAGCTTGCGTGTCTTGAATTCGCGCGCAATGTTTTGAAGGTTGCCGATGCCAACTCGGAAGAATTCGAGCCGCAGTCGAAAAACAGGGTGATTCACCTGATGGAGAGCCAGCAGCAGGTCGAGCGCAAGGGCGGCAGCATGCGCCTTGGTGCATACGACTGTGTCGTGCGCAGAAATACGCATGCGTTTAATGCCTACGGTGTCGACCGCATCAGCGAACGTCACCGTCACCGCTACGAATTCAATCCCTCTTTCCGCGCCAGATTTGAAGAAAACGGATTCCACGTTGCCGGCGAAAGTCCGGACGGTACACTCGCAGAAATGATGGAAATAGAATCTCATCCTTGGTTTCTCGGATGCCAGTTTCATCCCGAACTCAAGAGCCGGCCGACACAGCCGCATCCGCTTTTCCGTGAACTGATTGGCGCTGCCGTCAAGCATTCAGGCAAACGTGAAGGCCAGTAATTTGCCATTGGGATAAAAAACAAAACCAGAAAAAGGATTATCTTCGTAAAACCCGATTTGGCTGCGGGTTGCGTTGGCAATTTTCACCAAGATGAGCCGAACGGTACCTGACTGTGCTGCTTGGAGATTGGTCAAGTCCAGCTTGAAAGCCATTTACCCGCTTGCTCTCAAAAATGTGCCTAAATATTCCACGCCAAGACAAGTGAACTCCAGTCCGGCTTTGGTGAAAATTTGTGGTTCTGCCGAGTCGAGCGTAATCACAATATTGCGACCCGACGGATGAATTTTGCGAAAAGCCTGAACGGCATTCGGCTCGAACTTTTTCAATTTTGATTTACATTCGATTGTGTCGACATTGTTGCCGCGTCCGTGCCTGATCACAAAATCGATCTCATTTTTTTGCTTGTTCCGCCAGTAATAAACCGTACCGGCACCCATAATGGCATTGAGCTCGCAGAGAACAAGGTGCTCGAGCATGTTTCCTTGAGATTCTGATGAGAGACTTGAGACTCCGCGGCACCAATTGACAAAACCGGTGTCAAATCCGAACACCTTGGGCTGTGCTTTTATTTCGGTAACACCACCCGCATTGAAGGGCCTGATGATGTGAGCAACGTGTGTCTGGCTGAGGACTTCGAGGTAGTTTTGCACAGTTTGACGACTGACTCCGAGAGATTCGGAGTATGCCGTGGCTTCAAAAAGTTCTCCGCTTTGCCGAAAAATTAATTCAAGCAGCCCCATGAAAGCAGATCGCTTTTCTATCGAAAAGAGCTCCTGAACATCTTTTGACCAATACGAGTCCATCCATTCCGTGAAAAGTTCATCATCCAATTTTTGTGCCAATAGAAACGGAGGAAGTCCGCCAAACAGGCTGCGTTTTTCAAAATCGAAGCTCGAAGGGACGAACGTGTTCCATTCGGATGGAGGAGCGGGAGTCAGCCACACTTCGAGCTTTCGTCCTGCCAAATTGTCTTGGAACTTTTTACGAGCAGCCAGTGTCGAAGAACCGGTGGCAACAACCTTCACCTGCGGAAAATGGTCCACTGCAATCTTGAGCACTTCAGATGGATTCGGGAGCCGATGAACTTCGTCGAGCACAACGAACTTTGCCTCTGTCTTGGCGGCGGCTCTCCAAAAAAACTCCGGATCTTCCAGTCGCAGGCGTGCGCTCGGTAGTTCACAATCCAAGCGAAGGGCATCTCCCAGCGATGAACAAAGGGTTGTTTTTCCAACCCGACGCACGCCGGACAGCCAGACAAGGCTCCGCTTCTCAAGGGCTAACTTAACTCTCTGAATCCAAAAGGTTCTTTCTAGCATGAAAGTATGTTAGCGTATGGTCGTACCAAACGCAAATAGTGTTTTTTGATCGCAGCCGATTGATATTTCCTAAGCCCCAGCTTGGTCTGGTGGCTTCGGGGCCAAGTCCCGATATTTGTGATTCACAATCACTGATTGGCCCCCGAGCTGATCGTATTTTTGCAAGGTTACTTTATCGCCGGCGGCAGCATGCACTGCCTGCAGACCGTCAATATGCATCATGACTGCTGTTTGGAAGTGAGCGGGAGAGGGCGGGTCAAACACTACATCCGCAAGCCTCCACCGCATTTGTCACGTTTGAGAACGTTGATTTTGAATGTACGTTTGAGAAGCTGTGCCCAAGGGATGCGTTTTCGATGCGGCGAGCGGCTCGCAAGAACTCCGCAGTTACGCGGGGTGTGGAAATTGAATGCAGGAAGATTTTACTGAGCTGTCTGCGTCTGCGCACCCGAAAGCCGGTAACTGACCCCGAACGGAAAAAACCATGCTCCGGAAGCAATGTTTCCGGAATATCCGATTCCGAAATTCAGGAAGACGCTGTCGCCCACTTCGGTCGCGCTGCGCGCAAGCAGATAAGGCGGCTGGTATTTGGTGAAACGCTCGCTGAGCAGAAAGGCGAACCCTGCATTTGCACCGAGCTTGAAGCAGTTGTTTGAAGGCGACAGCTCGGTTTCAAAAAAATCTCTGTCAAATCCGAGCATGGCGAGTTTCGGGTAATAAAAAGTGCTTGGCTGTCCTTTGGGCCGAAGAATTTCTTCTTCCTTGAGCGGAAGGGTCAGAATGGCCGAGAGCCTTGATTTTTCGCTGAAGTCGCGGCTGACAAACAGCGAGATTCCCGATGCGGGCAAAGGTTTCACTGCCGAGTCATTGTCAGCAAAAAAATAGCGCATGTATTCCTGCGAATAAATCACCATATTGGCCAGAGCGATTTCCGAAACTGCGGACTTTTCCCGTCTGCCGTTGTCTGTTTGCGAATTGCATTTTGCAAAGGATTTAAATGGAAATAAGCCTGACAGAAGAGCCGTGCTGAAGGTGAGAATCAAGCCGGACAATCGCTGATGTATATTTTTTTTTCTGTTCATAATGTCATCAGGGATTTGCTGCCGAAGGGGGCAGCGGGTTGCCGGTAAAGCTGTCTTCAATTTGCGCATCATAGCCGAAATACTTGAGGTCAACAGCCTTCCATGCGGGAAGACCTGAAGCCACGACTTTTTGAACTGAAAGACTCAGGCCTCTGCCGAGTTCAGGATTTCCGGAAACAAAAACCAGCGTCGAGGGATCGCTCGCGGGTTGTCCGGCTGAAGCCGCAGTTGTTTTGAGAATAACGTTTTTGTCGGGCTTCAGGGTTTTGCTTTCCTGCTGTGCGGTGACAAGGCCGCCGTCACTGTCGATGACCGAGTTCCAGACGGCCTCTTTTTGTCCTTCTTTCACTTCAAGAATACCGTTCATATATATCGGGTACGTTTTTCCTGAAGCACCTATAAATACGAATGAATATTTCATTTGCAGGCGTTCGAGCGGCGGCGGTCCGCCTTGAATATCTCTGACTCCGGACTTTCGGCCGGTTTGGGTGCAGGACAGAGAAAAAAGAGCTAAACTGCAGGCCACCGCAGGGTTCAGAGCTTTGTCGGGGCGCAGGATACCTTTCCGTTGCAGGAAGTCGCGGCATCGTCTTGAATGAGAACGATGTTTTTTCATTCGACTTGCCTCCGCAGGACATTGAATCCTATGCATGGTTCATTGCAATGAGGATGGCACAGTCAGCTGTCCGATTGGAGTTTGGAGTCAAAAATGAGTGTGAGCCGACAAAGGTCTGCCGAGCTGATGGGGCGCAGCCGGAAAATTTTTCCCGGAGGAGTGAATTCTCCGGTCCGTTCGTTTCGCGGCGTCGGCGGAGATCCGATTGTCTTTTCGCACGGCAGCGGAAAGTATCTTACGGACGTTGACGGAAACGTCTTTGTTGATTTCTGCGGATCGTGGGGACCGCTGATTCTGGGTTACTCACATCCCAAGGTCATCGAGGCCGTGCAAAAGCAGGCAACCCGTGCCCTGACTTTCGGCGCTCCCTCGGAAGAGGAAGTTTTGCTGGCCGAAAAAATCCGCAGCTGGATTCCGCAAATGGAAATGATGCGGTTTGTGAGCAGCGGTACCGAAGCGACAATGAGTGCAATCCGCGTGGCCCGTGCGGCGACGGGCAGAAGCAAATTCGTAAAGTTTGAGGGTTGCTATCACGGGCATGCCGATTGTCTTCTTGTAAAGGCCGGAAGCGGCCTTGCAACATTGGGACAGGCGAGTTCTGCGGGAGTTCCCGAGGGCTGTGTTCAGGACACCATTACCGGTGTCTATAACTCAGTTGAAGGCATTGAGGGTATCTTCGCCCAGTGGGGACACGACATTGCTGCGGTGATTGTTGAGCCCATGGCGGCGAACATGGGATTGGTACTGCCCGAGAATAACTTTCTCGCCCACCTGCGCCGGCTGTGCGACAAGTACGGCAGCGTTTTGATTTTCGATGAAGTCATGACCGGTTTCCGCATTGCGCGCGGCGGTGCGGCCGAGGCCTTCGGGGTTCAGCCGGACATGTGGACATTTGGAAAGATTGTCGGCGGCGGTTTGCCGGCTGCGGCCTACGGCGGCAGGCAAAGCATTATGCAGCATGTTGCTCCGCTCGGACGCGCATATCAGGCCGGTACCCTGAGCGGAAATCCGCTGGCCATGGCTGCCGGACTTGCAACTCTGCAGGAGATGGAGCGGCAGAATGCGTTTGAAAAACTTGAGTCTGCCGGAAAACAACTTGATGCGCTGGTGAGTGCAAAGCTTTCTTCTGCCAAGAATGCCGGCAAGGTTGCGTACGTCCGCAAATCATCGTTTTTCTGCTTCTTCTTCGGAACCCGTTCGCTGCCGAAAAATTTCGCGGAGGTTTCGGCATGCGATATGGCGTTGTTCAATAAAATTTATCACTGTTGGTTGAATGCGGGACTTTACATGGGGCCGAGCGGCTATGAGGTCGGCTTTCTGAGCACGGAACATTCGCCGGCTGATCTTGAAAAACTTGTTGACGTTGTCGCGCAGAATGTCTGACAAAAGTTTTACCGAAAGTGTTATTTTGCGGACAGTTCTTCAGCGCTGCAAGCAGGCGGAAGTGGTTGCCGGCGGAGACTCCTGCGGAGTCCTTCCTTCAGGGTTGCTTCTGCTGATCGGGTTTGCTGCATCAGATGCATTCGACACGGAACACCAAGTTGCTTGGCTGTCGGACCTTTCTGCCGGACAAAGGGCGGCTTTTTTTCAGCCGCTGTTTTCAAAATGGTGGGACAAGGTGTCACAGCTGAGAATTTTTTCGGATGATCAGGGACGCATGAATGATTCCATTCAGCTGCAGCCCGAATCCGCCGGATTTTACCTTGTCAGTCAGTTCACGCTGTTTGCCGATCTGCGCAAGGGAAACCGGCCAAGTTATTCCGCTGCGCTGCCATCAAAGCTTGCGCGGATTTGTTTTGATGAATTTGTTTTATTCGCACGGGGGCAGGCGGGCCGGCGTGCCGTGTATGCCGGTGTCTTTGGCGCAGACATGCAGGTCTCTTTTATTAACGACGGTCCGGTGACGTTGATGTTCGACTGTTCTTCTGCGAACGGAATCGAGGCGCTGTGAATCGTCGGTCGCTGAACTACAAAAGGTCGCTCAGGGAGCGAACAAAAGCACTGCGTAAATCTTTGCGCGGCATCACTGAAAATTCGCTTATTCTCCTGCGGCTGCTGGTTCCCCTGTCGGTTCACGTCCGACTGTGGATCATCATTTTTCTTATTCTTGCGTTGCAGGCCGTGCTTGAGCCGTATGTGCCGACGCTTGTGCTTTTAAGTCTGTGCGCGGTTATTGCCTTTCTTGCGCTTGTCCGGCTTGTCGATCTTCCCTTGCGGGCACTTCAGCAGCTGACACGGCAGGGAGGTTTTGATCTGAGCGGAACGGTGGCACCGATTCTGGGACATGATGAATATTCTCGGCTGGCGCGTGCAATTCAGGGCATGGGGCGAAGGATGAATACTTCGATTCAGGAGGCGCGCGAGCAAAACAGCCGTATTGATGAAATCTTCAGTGCCATCGGAGAGGGAGTCATTCTCTGCACGATGGAAGGCAAAATCCTCAAGATCAATCACACTGTCCGCCGCTGGCTTGAATACTACGGTGATCCGACAGGCAGAGATTTTATTGAGGTTGTCCGCAGCGTCGAGCTCAATGACCGTTTTCATGATTTCCTGAACGCGTGCCGGAGTCAGGAAATTATCGGTACAATTGAGCCGGAAGTTGTGGAGTCAATCCATCTTGACGGTCCCGAAGCCAAACGCGTTCGCGCAAAAATGGTGCCCGTTCAGTCCGGCAACCAGCATCCCGTGTGTTTCATCTTTTTGTTCGATTTGAGCGATTTGCACAGGCTCGAACAATTTCGCCGGGAATTTTTTGCCAACGTCAGTCATGAACTTAAAACTCCGATTGCATCGATCCGCGGTTATGCCGAACTGCTGCAGGATCAGCTGCCGATGCTGCCGCCCGATACCATCCAGCAGTTTTTGACCGTCATCATGAGGAACTCGGAACAGGTCTCGACTCTTTTGCAGGACATGATTCTGCTTTCCAATCTTGAAAACGGACAGATTCCGCTGACCATCAAGCCCTATGACATTGCGGTTGCGCTCGCGCGTGTCCGTGAAACCCTCGCGCCGAAAGCGAAGGTAGCCGGTGTGAGTGTGGTTGTCGATATACCTGCGGCAATCAGTGAACTGCCGGTCGACGGACAGCGTTTTGATTCGGTGCTTCTGAATTTGGTGGACAACGGCATCAAGTACAACCGCAAGGGCGGATATGTAAAAGTCTCGGTCCGTCAGACTGAAGACGAGTGGAATATTTACGTTGAAGATTCGGGTATGGGAATTCCGCATTCCGCGCAGCTCAGAGCATTCGAGCGATTCTACCGTGTCGACAAAAGTCACACCCGTCTGGGCGGGGGAACCGGACTGGGGCTGGCGATTGTCAAGCACGTTGTGCAGGCCCATGGCGGACAAATTAATCTTCGCAGTGAACCCGGTACCGGTACGGTATTCACCATAGTCCTGCCGCGCCAAAGAACTCAGGCACGCATAGGCGCCTACGCTCCCTTTTGATGTCTGTCAGTTCGCAGTCCACTCGGCTGAAGTTGCGCCCATTCCGGCGGGTGTGCATGCCTGTTTGAGAGTGTTGCGTGCTTCGGTCAGTTTTTCGAGTGATTTTTTCAGTTCATCCTGAACAGGAATCAATTCGTCTTCCATTTTTTTGATTTCGGCCTGAATGTCTGTCGACTGCTTTTGCAGATTTGTCAGAATCTCCTGAGCATCTTTAATAAACTCAGACTGCTGGCCGGTTGTGACTTGCTGGCCGATTTGCAGCACGTTGAGAAATGCCTGCTGTTGGGCAATCTGCTTTTTTACGCTTTCAAAGAGTGTATTTTTTCCCGAAATCGCGCTGTTCTTTTGGTCAATGACGGACTGGTTGTAATTGGCCTGTCCCAGAATGATCAAATCCTTCCACAGCAGGCGCTGCTGAGTGTTGATGGTGACCTTACCGGTGGCTGTATCGGCCGATGCCGTCACCGCACAATGCCCGTCTTTTATTAAGGCAGACGTGCGCACACAGGCTTCGGGTTTGACGCTCAGACCGAGAATTTTTGGACTGAACGGGTTCAGCACACCGGCAGGAACTTGTGCCTGTGCCATCGCCATTGAATCTGCAACGCTTTGAATGTCGGCCGCCGGAACTTGTGCCTTGGTTGAAAAGTTCTGACAAAAGACAACATCACCTGCCGACGAAATAAGAGAATATGTAAAAATTCTTTCGAGAGTGCCGCCGTTGCCGTCGCCGGACTGCGGAGGCTGTGCGGGAATAACGGGAGCAGCTGTGCCTGCAACCGGAGCCGGTGACGAAGCACCGCCGGAACTCTTTTTTGTGCAACCGGCGATCGCCGTAAAGAGCCAAATGGCATTCACTGAGTGTGTGATGATTGCAGACAGCATCCGTTCGGCCGGCATGTTCTTCGTCCTCCGCTGACTCGCGTTAACGCCGCGTCATTCTTGGCTTCGGCTGTTTTTTGAAGAAATTGAGTCATTTTTTCGGTTCCGCATGCCGATACGCAGGGGGTGTTTGGGGGATTTATGACTATTTCCGGCCGGATTTTCGGGATGGTTGGGTTGTATTTTATTTTGGCGGGCTGCGCCCGCGAGAAGTTTGTTGCGCAGGCGCCGAAAAAAGAACCGGCAGCCAAATCCGATGCACAAATCAGTCCGGACAGCGAAAAAAAACAGGCAGCACAGTCTTCCGACTCTGCGTTGCAGATAAATGACTGGGCTTTTGATGATTTACCCATGAGCGACAAATGCAAGCCGGCCGCAGGACTTGCATTCAGGCTGTCCGAAGGATTGTCGCCGGCCAACAGATATTTGCTGGCCCGTTTCGGCAAACTAGGAAGCGAATCTTTTAAATTCGACCAAACGTTTTTATCGGAGTTTCTTGCGAAAGCCGGCTTCCGCACTGTGAAAACATATGAAAACAAGACCAAGGGGGTTCAGGGATTTTACGCGCTCTCGGAAAAAATGAATCTTGTCGTGTTTCGCGGAACCCACAGTCGCAGCGGAGTCATGACGGATCTTAATTTTTTCATGACCGGCAGCGGTTTCGGGTCGTCCGGCGGCGGTGTGCACGGCGGTTTTAAATCAGCTTATGAGAGTGTGAAACCTGAAATTCAACCGGTTTTGAGTCAGGAAAATGTAAAAAAACGTCCGACTTTTTTTGTCGGACATAGTCTGGGCGGAGCTCTTTCAACTCTCGCCGCAGCCGATGCACTTGCTCAGGGAGTCAATGTTGCCGGTTTGCTGACTTTGGGCCAGCCGAGAACCGGAAACACTGAATTTGCAGGAAAATTTTCTGCTTCATTGCGTGAGAAGTATCTGAGATATGTTCATGCCAACGATCCTGTTCCGCATTTGCCGCTTGCTTCGGTCGCCGCTTCAGGTGCAGCGTCAGGTTTGGCCGACAACAATGTTTTGAAGTACGGGATGATCGCAGTAGCAGCGCTCAAGTTCGCGCATATCGGTACGCCTCTTCATTTGGGGCGGACAACATTTTTGAAGGGTGAATATTCCAATGACGAAGTCTGGGACCAATCCTTTTGGTCTGCCAACAAAGGCTTTGTTCAGTCGCTTGCTGCTTCGGGCGGAGCCGCGAAACAGGACAACGATTCAGATTACAATATTATCGCAGATCACGAGGTCGAAAAGTATCTGTGTGAGATGGTCAATCAGATTAAGTGAAATCCGGTTTTGTTGAATGACTTCTTTCGACATTCTGCCTTATTTTGCGGGGCGGTGGTTCTCTGTGAGCTGATAACCAAATCCGTGAACAGTTTCTATCATTGCTCCGGCAGTACCCAGTTTCTGCCTCAGCCGTTTTATATGCGTGTCGACAGTGCGCGTGTTCAGCTGGCCTTCATATCCCCAAACTCTTTGAAGCAGTGCGTCTCGGCTTTGCAGACGTCCTGAGCGTTCGGCAAGATAAAGCAGCAGCTGATATTCGGTGGCAGTGAGTGCAACAACTTCGTCTGCAACCATCACTTTGAAGATGTCAGGAAAGATTGTCAGCGTACCTATACGGATCAGTTTTTCGTCCGCGGGGAGTTGATTCTCCGACGGAAATTTGGAACTCGGGGGTCGTTGAAGTTCAGCGGAGGAAGAGATTTCGCCGTGCAGTCTGAACCCCGTTCTGCGCATCAGAGCCTGCACGCGCAGCAAAAGCTCGCGCGGCGAAAACGGTTTGGTGATGTAGTCGTCCGCGCCTGCTTCAAAGCCGTCGATTTTGTCGGTCTCCTGAGATTTTGCGGTGAGAAGTATGACGGGCACCGAGGCCAGTTCGGGGTCTCTGCGCAGCTGCCGCAGCACTTCAGTGCCTTCGGTATGAGGCAGCATGACATCAAGAAGTATCAGGTGCGGTTTAAAGGCGCTGATGCGGGCAAGCGCATGTTCACCGTCGAAGTGAGACTCAACTTCATAGTCTTTGGTTGATTCGAGTGTGAATTTAAGCAGGTTGTTGAGGTCGCGATCGTCCTCGATAATGAGAACTCTTGAGCGTGATTCTTTTGATTCGACGGTTAAATTTAATTCAGTCACCCGACTGACCTCCGCAGTTTTCCATTCGTTTCTGTAGCAGATCCGCGAGGGACGGGGGAAGTGCGGCACAGAATTTCTACAAAAACGACACAAAAAAAGTACTCGCTGCCGAGTACTTTTAACGATTAATCCGTTTGACCCGCAAGGGACCGTTCAAGCCGGAGACGCGTCGCCATCGCGCTGCTGTCTGATTTTTTCCTGCAGCTGCATAATGCCGTCGATCACTGCCTCAGGGGTGGGCGGGCAGCCCGGAACATAAACATCGACCGGAACGATGCGGTCAATGCCCTGCACGACGTGATAAGCGCGATAGAAGCCGCCCGATGATGCGCATGCGCCCATCGAAAGCACCCACTTGGGCTCGGACATCTGGTCGTAAATTCTTTTCAGAACGGGGGCCATTTTTTCGGTGATTGTTCCTGCAACAACCAGAAGGTCAGCTTGTCGGGGGCTGAAACGGACGACTTCTGCTCCAAATCGCGACAAGTCGTATTTTGGACCCATGACCGACATAAGTTCAATCCCGCAGCACGCCGTCCCGAACGGGTAGGGCCAGAGGGAGTTGCGGCGCGCCCAGTTCACAAATTGATCGACCTTGGTGGTGATGTAGAACTCATTGCCGTAACTGTGGTGTTTCATTTTTCAGTCTCCATGTCGCAGCTCGCTCGCGTGTTCTTAACCTAATCACAGGATGGCCGGTTTTGTCGATGCCCGCGGCCCGAAAAGGCAGCGCCCTTCAGTTCAGATAGATTCGCAGACTGCCCTCTTCGTGAAGCCCCACGTCCAGTGAATCTCCGAATCCCAAAACGCAGGCCGTGACAGGTCCGTCAACGCAGACAAGCCCGTGTCTCATCCGTGAAAATAAACTCACGCTTTGTGCATCGCCGTCAAGGACAAGTCGGGTGAGTGACAGGTGATGTCCGGACGGAGAATAAGGCTCACGCACGGCAAGCAGAAACTGATGCGATGTCGGCTCAAGAATCCCAAGACCGTAGGAGCGAATAGCCGCTGTACTGCCTGACGGTGTTGCCAGCCAAAGGCCGCTCGAAAGCTGTTTTTCCGTTCGGGTTCGCGGGCCTTCAACCGTCAGAGTATACCTGCTCGCAGAGGCAGGGTGCTGATGGCCGAAGTAAATGTCATTGAGCGCATACGGCAGTTGATATCCGTTGCTTGTCCGCGCACCCAATCGTCTGACAACCCGCGGAACGAGTTGTCCTTTGAGAATCTGCGACATTTTATCTTCAAGATTGTCAGGTGAAATTGAACACAGATGGCCGACGGAGTGCTGCGGAACAGAATTGATTCCCACCATCGCCGTTTGTCCGCCCGCAAAATGACTGCTGCGCAGGAGGGTTCCGTCGCCGCCGACGCAGATGATGAGATTCAGCCTGCAGCGCAAACCCGAGTCCTGACCGGCGACAAAGTGTTTGGGTCCGTATCCGTGTTGCGGGGTGAAATCGTCGAGGGTGTGGAGACTGAAGGAAAGACTCTGTCTCGTCAGAAAAGTCAGGAGTGCATCCAGTGTCTGACAATGCTGATTGTGAGTGGTCTGGAGATTGTCGTCGGTCTGTCCGTCTTTGAGAAAAAAGGTACGCGCAGCCTCGGTTTTGAGTTCCGCCGCGTACCTTTCAAGAGCAGTCTTCTTTTGGATGACCACAACATCGGGCAGCTGCCCCTGCGATCCCCACGGAAGATACGAGGTCATCAGCGCAAAAGCTCCGTGTTGCGTTTGATGTCTTTGTTGTTTGTATAGATGTCGAAGAGCTTGCGCTGCATGGACGAGACGTAGGTCTGCGCAGCAACCCGCTGGTCTGCGTTCTGTAGCCGCTTCAGGCGGTCGGCATCAGGCGTAAGGCCGTCCTTGCGGGAAACCAGCCGGACGATGGTTTTTTTGCCGCCGAAGTCGAGCAACTGAGCCGGCATGTCACCCTTGGTTTTGAGGCCGAACAACACCGGCAGAAGAGGGTCTGACTGGCCGAGATCCTCGATAAAACGCGTGCGCGGAGTGATCGGCTTTTTAACCACTTTCCATTCAAATCCGTTGCTTTGAATGAGTGCCGTAACTTCGGCAAATTTCTTTTCGGTCAGCAGTTTGGTCATTTCCGTTTCAATCAGGCTGTTCATTTCATTTTTGATCTTGTCATTCAGAGCACGTTCGGCAAGTTCAATTTTGACGTCCTCAAATTTCTTCTCAAGACGCTCGCGGGATTCCTGCCATTTCAGCAGACGGAATCCGAAGGGTGTCTCAATGACTTCGGAGAGCGGATTTCCCGAGTTTAATGCAAAGGCGGCGGTTGAAGTTGCAGGGTCGATATTCGTGGAATCGACCCAGCCGATTTCGCCTTTGGACAATTTGGCCGTCGCGTCGTCGTTCGTGCTGGCAGCGATGTTCTGGAATGATTCACCTTTGGTAATTTTTTCCCTGATCTCGCCGATCAGCTTTTTGGCGTCATCTTTGGACCGGTTTTTGGCATCGCCTTCGGCACGCTGTGCTTCTTTGTGTGCGACCAGAACTGAGAGGACTTTGACCTGCGGCGGGCGGATGAATTCATTTTTACTGGACTCGTAAGCGTCCTTGAGTGCTTTGTCATTGGCGGCATCGGCAGCGTACTTTTTCGCTTCGCCGTTGAGTTTCTCTTTAAACTTCTGCTGGTTTGGCTGGATTTGAGCAAACTCGAGGCTGAATTCAGTGCTGTCGCGTATGGACTTGTCGGTCAGAATGCTGCGCGGAGTGACTTCGGGCAGGTAAAGGAGCGCACTCATCTTTTCGAGTGTGAGAGCATCGCGTCCCTGTTTATGGAATTCGAGTTCGTTCATGTATCCGGACTTGAGGAATTTTTTGTACAACGCGATGTCGAACTGCTTTGTTTTTTCGTTTTGAAATTCGGGCTGTCTGCGAATCCACTGGGCGACAGCAGCATCAGACGGATTCCAGCCGATCCGGTTTGCTTCTTCCAGCATAACTTTTTCTTGAATAAGTTGATTGAGTCCGGATTGAATGTTGGCTTCCCGCCGGCCTTCCTCGTTGCCCGTCTGGCGGTTCAGATTTTCGACGACACGCTGCAGTTCGAGCATCGTGACATCCTGATTTCCGACCTGAGCGGCCAAACGCGTATCAAGTCCGGAACGGTTCGGAGAAATGCCCGTAATGGCAAACGCCAGAACACCAAGAGCGATCACGACTCCGACGGCAAGTGATTTGGCACTGGGAGATAAAACGGATTTGGTGGATAAACGCATGCATGCCTCTTCATGGGGCTATCGGTCGTTCAAGACCGTCACAACCGTGTGACAGACTGTCCGAGTTCAGGCTGAACCCCGAACCGGCTCTAAATCTTTTAGCACGCGAGCTTTCTTTTTCAACCAAGTGGCTATAAATTGAACGCGTTACAAATAATGACAACCCGATAGGACGTCACCATGCTCGTGTTCCGCAGATATGGTTTTGCGTTGCTGATTTTGTGTGCAATTGTATTTCCGTTCGCGTTTTACTCTTCGGATGTTTCGACACGCCGTGATTTATCTTTTCTTGAGAAGGTCGTTTATACCCTGAGCCGTCCTGTGGAGTTCAGCTTCAATCTGGTCACCCATCAGGCTCGGGAACTTGTTGATTCCTATGTTGATCTTCGCGGAGCCCGCGAAGAAGCGGACAGGCTTGAGGAAGAAAACGCGCAGCTTTCGGTTCGTATGCAAATGCTCAAGGAGGTTGAGCGGGAGAACGAGCGGCTGCATAAGCTTCTCAATTTTGTCCGTCAGGTGAATCTGAAATTTGTTTCCGGTCACGTGCACAGCGCCGACCCCAGCTTCCTATACAAAAGCATTCGCATGAACCGCGGTGAGTCCGACGGTGTTCTGCCGGGGATGGCGGTGGTGGCTGCCGACGGGGCGGTCGGTGTCGTCATGAGAACTTTGGGAACTTATTCCGACGTTCTTCTTTTGACCGACCCGAACTCCAACCTCGACGTTATTGTTGCGCGCAACCGCAGACGCGGGATGCTGGAAGGAAGTGCCGGACAGGGAATGTTGTTCAAATACGCCGACCGCGGCAGCAGGGTGATCGTCGGCGACGAGATTGTCACAAGCGGTCTGACCGGTCCTTTTCCGCGTGGAATTGTTGTTGGCAAAGTGACAAAAATCAGAGTCGAGCCGGACGGTGTCAGCCAGTTGATTGAAGTTGAACCTGCGGTCAATTTTGCCGAGGTTTCCGAAGCGCTCATCCTGCTGAGAAGCAGCCGTGAGGTCGACGTTATCCGCAGACTCGGCGGTGTCGACTGGATGAAGAAGCTGGTTGAATCTGTTCCAAGCCGATCCGGAGGTTGATGATGCTCCGCATGCGCGCATGGCAGGTTCATGCGGTTGTTATGGCTGTTCTGGCATTCGTTGCCGTTTATTTTCAGGCGTATATTCTTTCGCGCTCGTCGTCCGGCTGGCTGCATGTTGATCTCGTAACAATCTATGTCGTCTATGTTTCGATTGAACATCTGCTTTTCGGTGCCATCGTCAGGATATTTTTTGTTGCGGCTCTGATGCATATGTTTTCGGGCGCGCCCGACGGCTTTTATCTGATGTACTATTTGCTGGCACTCGTTATTTCGAACCTTGTTGCCAAAGTGATCGCGCTCCACAAGCTGAGCAGTCAGATACTTGTCTTTTCAGCTATTTTTCTGCTCAAGTTTGTTTTGATATACGGAAGTTTGAACAAGGTGCACAGAGTTCCTGAACTCATGACCTTTGTTTTGAAAATCGCACCGAGTCTGATTGTGACAACCGTCGCCTCGGTTCCTCTTTTTGGAATTCTGTCGCGTCTGGACGGCTTGTTCGATGCCACGGCCCGCCGTGACCACCGGCAGGACCTTGTGGAAAGCTAGAGGGAGTCGGGAACTTGGTTGATAATCGATTTAAATCCGAAGTGATCATTGATCCCCGACGTATTTATCTTGCTATTGCCGTATTCGCTTTTTTGGTTCTGTCACTCGTCGGCCGGCTCTGGTATCTGCAAATTCTCAAAGGCAAGGATTTTGCGATCGCCTCGGAACGCAACCGTGTGCGCGAAGTGACGCGTCCGTCGCCGCGCGGTCTGATTTTTGACCGTAACGGCAGCCTCATGCTTTCGAACCGTCCGTTTTTCGATTTGGTGATCATTCCCCAGTATCTCCAAAACCGCGAGCAGACACTCAAAATTGTGTCCGAACTTTTCAGCATTCCTCTTGAACAAATTGAAAAGCGTCTGGCCGAGTCGGCCAGTATTCCGCACTTTGTCCCGATTCGAATCAAACGCAACCTGACGTTGCATGAAGTCGCCATGATGGAGTCGAATAAATTCTTTTTGCCGGGTGTTGACGTTGATACGGCTCCCCGCCGTGACTACCAGCGCAGCGACTCGGCACATCTCTTTGGTTACTTGGGCGAAGTCACCAACCGCGAGCTTGATTCTCTGAACTCAGTTGCCCGTGATTATCAGTATAAAGTCGGTTCAATTATCGGGAAGATGGGTGTCGAGAAGAAGTATGAAAACAGTCTTCGCGGCATTGAAGGCAAAGACTATCTTCAGGTCGATGCATTTGGTCGTCTTCAGTCGGCTTCGGCTATGGATTTTGGTTTGAGCACCCGCAAATCCGCAACCCGCGGCAACGATGTGGTTCTCACGATTGATGATGACATTCAGCGCGCTGCCGTTGAAGCATTCCGCAACAAAAACGGTGCCGTTGTCGCGATGAATGCGCAGAACGGTGAAATTCTCGCATACGTCAGTCATCCCAATTTCAGCCTGTCGATGTATCAGGACGGATTGACAGGCGAAGACTGGCAGCTTCTGCAGACGAATCCGTTCAAGCCTCTTCTTGATAAAGTGACCGGCGGCGAATATCCCCCCGGCTCGGTTTTTAAAATAATCACGGCTTTGGCTGCACTTGAGGAAGGGGTTGTTTCTCCTCAGCGCACCTATTCGTGCAACGGTGTGTTTACCCTCGGTAACGGCAAGTGGCGCTGCTGGAAAAAGACAGGACATGGTGTTGTCAATCTGCGGCGTTCTTTGGAAGAAAGCTGCGACGTTTTTTATTATCAGGTGGGTAACCTGCTCGGTGTTGACCGGATTGCCAAATGGTCACGTGCCTTCGGGCTCGGCGAAAAGACCGGACTTGATTTGAATCTTGAGCGGCCGGGGCTTGTTCCGACAACGGAATGGAAGCTGCAGTCGAAAGGCGCACCTTGGCAAAGCGGTGACACAATCAACGTCTCGATTGGTCAGGGATACAACCTGATGACCCCGCTTCAAATTGTCACCATGATGGCCGCAGTCGGAAACGGCGGAAAAGTTTACAAACCTTATCTTCTGAAAAAAATTGTCGATGCCAACGGCAATGTAGTGGCTGAAGAAAAGCCTGTCACACGCCGCAAGATCAGTTACAAACCTGAGAACATGGCAGTTGTCCGTTCGGGACTTGAAGATGTTGTTATGAATCCTACAGGAACAGGCAAGCGCTCGGCCGTCGCCGGATTCAGAATTGCAGGAAAAACGGGTACGGCACAGACAGCGGCATTGAAGCGCTCCAAAGATCAGGACGAGGTCCATTTCCAGCAGCGCGACCATGCGTGGTTTGCAGCCTATGCTCCGGCTGAAAATCCTGAAATTGCCGTTGTGGCGCTCAGCGAATTCGACGGCGGCGGAGGAGGCGCTCAGGCTGCACCGATTGTTCAGAAGGTTCTGGAAGCCTATTTGCGAAAAGCGCATCCGGAGAAATTTGCGAGCGTCAAAGTGACTCAGAAAGCCGTCGATCGGAAGACTCCTCTCGATGAACAGAGGGTTTCACCGGCTGTGGATGTTTTGCCTCCTGCCGATTCCGAAAACGGCGGAGAGGACAATCGTAACGACGAAGCTGCAGGCGACTGAAGGAGTATTTTCAGGTGGTTTTGTTTTGGCAGTTAATTAAGGAAAGATTTCGCGGGACGCCATGGTCGTTGCTGGTGACCGTTTACCTGCTCGTCGGTGTCGGATTGTTCAATATGTACAGTGCGACAGGTGCAGACGTTTCGCCGTTCCGTTTCAACGACCAGCTCAAGTGGGCGTTGGTGGGCACACTGGCCATGGCCTTCTGGGGCGTTTTAATGGATCTCCGGTCCATCGAACGGTTGAGTTTTTTAAGTTACTTCATTGTGTGCGCGATGCTGTTTGCGGTCGATGTCAGCGGACAAATCGCCAAAGGTTCACAGCGCTGGCTTTCACTGGGTCCCATTCGTGTCCAGCCGAGCGAGCTCGCCAAATTCGTGATCATTCTTATTGTTGCGCGCAGTTTTATGTTCATGAAAGGTGTTCATGAGTTTACGCTTCTGACGCTTTGGCGTCAGATGATCGTGGTCGGTATTCCTTTTTTGCTGGTTCTCGTTCAGCCCGATTTGGGAACTTCGGGTCTGGTTCTGCTTATTGCGTGTTTTCAGATTGCATTTGTCAGAGTGAACTGGACAAGTATAGCGATTGTGGTTTTTACCGGTCTGAGTGCGTCGATAATCGCATGGAACTTTGTCCTTTATGACTATCAGAAGTTGCGCGTACTGAACTTCATCAATCCGATGCGCGATCCCAAGGGTGCCGGTTATCACTCAATTCAAAGCATGATTGCCGTGGGAAGCGGAGGCGTGTGGGGGCGCGGATTCCAGCAGGGAACACAAAGCCAGCTGAGCTTTCTGCCCGAACGGCACACGGACTTTGCTTTTTCCGTTTGGGCCGAAGAACAGGGCTTTGTCGGATGCGTCGTTGTTTTTGGTTTGTATCTTTTGCTGCTGCTCCAGATTTTTCAGATTGCGGAAAAGGCGCGTGATACATTTTCTGCGCTCATTTCACTTGGTGTTGCAGGATTTTTTCTGTTTCATTTTTTGATTAATGTGACGATGGTACTCGGCTGGTTTCCTGTGGTCGGTGTTCCTCTGTCGCTCGTCAGCTACGGTGGAAGCCACATGCTGACAGTCATGAGTTGTATCGGATTGCTCATCGCCGTTGAGCGCAGGCGCGCATCTTCGTCAACGTAACAAAATCCGGACGGGAATCGGCAATGGAAGAAAAGACGGACTCAGAAAAAAATGCCGGACGCGGCAGGATTTTTGCAATCGGAACAGCCTTAACTGTCGGGCTGTGCGGGCTTGTTTTGACTTGTGTTCCTGAAAAACCCGAGATTGGTGCAGGTGCCGCAAGGCCTCAGCGCACTGAAGCCGACATGCGGCCGGCTCAGGCGTCCGCGCCTGCGACTCCGATCGGACCTTCGGAACTCAGACAAGGGAGCACGGGCGCGCGGCTTTATGCGAGATTTTGTGCAGGCTGTCATGGAGCAGACGGCAAGGCACAAACGACAATGGCACGGATGATGACTGCTCGTCCGACAAATCTGGCCGACGGACCGTGGAGCGGACCGCAGACACGGGAAGCTGTCATCGAAATCGTTAAGTCGGGCAAAGGCGCCATGCCGTCCTACGGCAAAGAAATTTCCTCGGAAGCAGAGCTCGGAAGTCTGGCTGATCATGTTCTTTCCCTCCGTTCAGAGAAGGTAAAATAATGCTCAGAATATTGGGAATCGATCCGGGAACGCGGGTTGCCGGATACGGAATTGTAGACCTTTTTCCTGACGGACGAATCGCCGGTGTCTGCGCCGGCGTCTGGCGTTTCGACGCTGAACTTCCTCTTGCCGCAAGACTTTCCTCATTGGCCACAGAACTCGTGCGCGTTGTCGAACTATACTCTCCACATTCGGTTTGCGTTGAGCAGGCCTTTGTCGCACAAAATATCCGCTCGGCTCTTTTTCTCGGCCACGCCCGCGGTGTGGTTCTGGCCTTGGCCCATCAGCGCGGTGTTGCGGTCCATGAATTGTCTCCCACTGCAGTAAAAAAAGCTGTTCTGGCGCATGGCCGTTCAAGCAAAGAATCGGTGGCAAGGGCGCTTTCGCAAATTCTTAAAGTGTCGTTTGAAAATCTTCCCTTCGATGCCAGCGATGCACTTGCGGTCGCGTATGCTCATGCACTGCGTGAAAAACGCGCTCAAACGGAAGGTGTGCCTCTGGCAGCAGGCGGTTCCGGAAGTCGCCGTGAGAAACAAAGGGCCGGCGGTTCCCGCTGGGCAGCAGCTGATCATGGACAAAAAAAGGCCCGCGGCAAACGCGGGCAGGGCTTTGAGATCTTCCTCGCCGACAGGCGCAAGTCTGATGTCTGACCGTATTTCAGACGAGTGAAAGTTTTTTTGAAAACTCTTCCGGATCGTTCATCGGGAAAATCTCCTGCACTCCGGTTGCCAGCCATTTGCAGGCGAACGTTCCGTTTTTGAGTTCGTCTTCACCCCTGAAAACCACCGCCTTGGCGCCTGTCCGTTCGGCCCACTGAATTTGTTTACCGAACTTTGCCGCAGACAAAGTGGTTTCAACATTCAGTCCCAGTTCACGCAGAGTGCGGGAAAGTGCGAGTGCCGCCGGTCTGTCGGCCTCAGAGAAGCGGATGACCGCAACCTCTGTTTTTTTGCTCAGCACCGGAGTCAGATTGTGAACTTCAAGAAAGTTCAGCAGCGAAACATCACTGACACCGTAACCGATTCCGGCAAGAGGATCCGTGCCGAAGGCGCCGACCAGATTGTCGTAGCGACCGCCGCCGAACAATGCACGGCGGTTATCGGGATGCTTGTCGTAAATTTCAAAAACCAAGCCGGTGTAGTAGTCGAATCCCCTCATAATTGAGGCATCAAAGCGGATGCATTCGGCCGGAATCACGCTTTGCAGACAGGCAAGTCTTTCGCTGAGTGCGTCCAGATGAGTTGTTTTATCACCCATCAGAGGACGAAGTTCGGAGAGCGGCTGACTCATGAACTGTTCAAGTTTTTCGATGTCCGTGCCGGAGAGCCAAAGTTTTCCGGCTTCCTCACGAAATGCTTCGGCCGACAGTTTATCTTTTTTGTCCAGCAGTCTGAGGATTGCCGACTTCTGCGAGGTATTCAGATTGAGGACACCAAAAAGCAGGTCATCGACAAGTCCGCGGTGATTGATTTTAATTTCAAAATCAGAGGGCTTGGCGCCCAGTCTGACCATCAGGTCGTGGCAGGTCAGAAGAACCTCGATATCTTCATCGAGCGGTGTTCCCCCGAATACGTCAACGTTCAGCTGGTCAAATTCGCGCAGCCGGCCGCGTTGCGGACGTTCATAGCGCATGCAGGTCGGGATGGAGTACCAGCGGATGGGTCTGACGAGTTCCTTGGCACGTGAGGCGACCATACGTGCAAGCGTAGGAGTCATTTCGGGCCGGATTCCGACTTTGCGACCTCCCCGATCATCAAAAGAGTAGAGCTGCTCACTGACAATTTCTTCGCTTGATTTGCTGGCATACAGTTCGAGCGGCTCAAGAATCGGGCCGTCGTATTCCTCGTAGCCGTAGCCCTCGAGAACATTTTTGATGTGTCCGTACATCCAGCTGCGGAGCCGCTGCAGTTCGGGGTAAAAGTCGCGCGTGCCCCTGTATCCTTGGGTCGAAAGGGGTTGAGCGTCTTTGGCTTGAACGGGGCTGTTGCTCATCGTCGGACTCCGGCAGGATTCTTTAAGAAACTCGGCCGGAGGGTAGTCAAAAGCTTGGGGATGTGTCAATTTTCGCGGCCGTATGGACCACTTCCGGCGGGTGCGGTATATGCGGCCGGTGCGGCGGGCATTTTATCAGGCCCGCGGACAGTGATTGAGGCTCTGAGAATGAATGATTTTTTTCAAAAATGGGAACTTGATCCCCTGAAGCTCCCCCGTCACGTCGGAATCATCATGGACGGCAACGGCCGGTGGGCCACATCACGCCGGCTGCCGCGCGTCGCCGGACACAAAAAAGGTGTCGAGCGGGTCAATGAGATTACCGAATTCGCAGTCAAATGCGGATTGCATGCTTTGACTCTTTACGCTTTTTCAGACGAAAACTGGCGCAGACCCGAAGAAGAAGTCAGCGCGCTGATGAGCCTTTTGCGCTGGTATCTGAAAGCCGAGAGGAACAAGATTCTCGACAACAATATCCGCTTCCGGCTTATCGGCGACCGAGGCAAGTTGTCGAGCGACATTCTCGAAATGGCGGTTGAGCTCGAAAATGCGAGTGCCGCAAATGACGGTTTAAATCTGTGCATTGCGCTGAGCTACGGCAGCCGCGGCGAGATTTTGCGCGCTGTCCGAAAGCTCGTTGAAAAGGTCAACTGCGGAGAAATCTACCTCGCGGACATCGATGAACAGTATTTTGCGGAACATCTTGATACGCACGGGCTGCCGGAAGTCGATTTGGTTATCCGCACAAGCGGCGAACAGCGGGTCAGCAACTTTCTCCTGTGGCAGTCCGCGTATGCGGAATATATTTTTGAAAATACGCCTTGGCCCGATTTTTCCGAAGTTCATTTTGCGGAAAGTCTTAAGAAGTACTCCGTACGCGAAAGGCGTTTCGGTCGCACTCCGGAACAGGCAAATCCCGCTTCGGCGGCCGACTCCAAATCCGACAGGCAGAGAATTCATCTCAAGGCTGTGAAGGCAACCGGACAATGAGCACGATATTCAACTGGCTTCTGACAAATCCGGTCATAGCTTTCATTATTTTGGTCGGCATTGTCGTGTTCGTGCACGAGCTTGGACACTTTCTTGCCGGACGATGGCTGGGAATCGCCGTTGAAGAATTTGCACTCGGTTTTGGGCCGACGGCATGGTCGTTCAAACGCGGGCGGACGGAATACAAAATTTGCTGGCTGCCGTTGGGCGGGTATGTGCGTTTTTTCGGTATGGAGAGCGGCGAAGAAGTACCGCCTGAACTTGCAGGCAAAGCCCTCAATACAGCTCCCGTATACAAGCGCTCCATAATTTCGTTCGCGGGCCCGTTTGCGAACTTTGTCCTTTCACTCGCCGTCATGATCACTCTCGCAAACGTCGGATTGCCTCAGGCAGCTCCGGTGGTCAGTGTTCTCCCCGAGGGAGTTGCGCGCAGGGCAGGGTTGCAGACAGGCGATACACTGCTGACCATTGCAGGTGAAAAAATCCGTTCGTGGGCTGATATTAACCGATTGATATCTGCCCGTCCCGAAATGCCGACGACAGTTGAAGTTGATCGCGGCGGCGAGAAAATCAAACTGGAAATGACGCCGGCGCGTGAAATGAGCGAGACGCTGTTCGGTGAGCCGCTGGCTGTCGGACGAATCGGTGTCGCCCAGTTTTTTCAGACTCCGCGGGTGATGGTCGCAGACGGGGACAATGTTTTTGTCCGTTCGGGGCTGAAATCGGGTGACCTGATTGTCGAAGTGAACGGCAGGAAAGTGAAGACCCTGCACGAAGCCGAGCAGCTGCTCGCAAAAGGAGCTGCAACGGTTGTTGTTGAACGCTACCGCAACCTGACGATTGATTCGCTCCTCGTTCAGACAGATGCCAAGCAGGCACAGGCCATGGGAGCCGGTCGCCCTGAAACTGTAAGTCTGAACTTTTCGACTCCGGTCACAGCGCAGGATTGGCTGCAGTCGGTCCGCTCAACCGACATGATGGTCGGAACGTATGAGACTCTCAACAAAGGCGATCGGAAAATACCGGTGAAAGAGGCGTGGCAAAGTTGCGGTCTGCGCGCAGGAGACACCTTTTTCGGATTTGAAGGTCAGGGTGTTTTGGCCAGCCCTGTCGAATTGTCGTTTGCTCTCCAGAAGCTCATGCGAACCGATGACGCTGGTCCTGCTGATCTGCGCATGAGAGTCATGAACGTTGAACAACCCGCATTGCGGACCCTTGAGTGCAAAATTCCGCGCCGCTCTGCTGTGGATCAGCTGAGCCGCGCCCAGTGGATTGTCGATCTTCCTGTCAGCTTCGCCAGTCGCGGAGTCGGTGTGCCTCCCGTTACGATCCGCAGCGAGAGTTTCGCCGCATCAGTTGCAGACGGATTTAAGGCCACGATGGCGCAGGCGACGACGATTCTCACGGCACTCAAAAAACTTTTCACGGGAGACATGCCCCTCAAGAATTTGGGAGGTCCCATTGCAATCGCCAGAGTCGCAGGTGATGCGGCTGAAGGCGGTGTTTTGGTTTTTATTCTGACGATTTCTTTGATGAGCCTGAACATCGGGCTGTTTAATTTGCTGCCGTTGCCTGCACTGGACGGCGGTCATCTGCTGTTGCAGGGGGTCGAGGCTGCCTACGGAAAACCACTTCCGATGAAGGTGCAAATCGCAGTTCAGCGGGTCGGTGTTGCGTTTCTTCTCGGGCTTATTGTGCTGGTCTTTTTCAACGACCTTCTTCGGCTTTTCAGGACGTGAGGAGCAGACGCCGCGTGACCAGTCAAAATCAAGCTTCTTTGGCCGTCATGTTCTGCACCCACAAACGCGGCGCAGGACTTGCGGTTTTTGAAGTCGGACCCGACGGGATCAGTCACTCGGCAGGCCGCGCGGCTGCTGCTTTGTCATCTTTTTCAACTTCGATTCCCCAAGCATCTGTGCTGCCTCTGACAGGGGCGACGCAATCTTTTTACAAAACGGCGGACGGCAATTGTTTGTTTGCGGTGTGTTCCGGTCTCACTGCCGAAAATCTGGCCGGTTTGTACCGCAGCGCACTCGCCGAAATGAATCGTCCGGACAGTTCTGTTGAAATTATCGGTGTGGTCGGCGGACCCGGTTCGTTTACCGGACTTCGTTTGGGATGCGCATTTGCCAACGGACTTGCCATGGGCCGGTCGAGGGAATGCTGGTCTGTGGGCGGTCTTCCGCCGGACGAATTCTCCGAGCGGCTTAAAGCATTGGGTGTGACTGCGTCCCCTGAATTTGCAGGCGGACAGTCATCCGAAGCCGACGATCCCTTTGCCGTGCCTGTCGCTTTTGCCGATTTGCTGTTGCATTTGAATCATTGGGGACGCGGCGGTGCCTTGCGCACCGAGGTATTTGAGCCCGTCTATGGCCGCGATCCGACACCTGTCATAAAACTCAGACAACAACAGGGAGAATCGATTTCATGACCGCAGGAAAATCTGGAGCAGGCAACCTGCATGAGCTTGCACCGCGGCGCCGCGGAGTCAAGGCGAGCATTTATCTGCTTCCGAATATGATCACCGCCGCCTCGCTGTTTTTCGGTTTTCTGGCGATCAAGTTCGCGGTCGAAGGGCGTCTGCAGGAGGGCAATTCGCAGGCGTTTCTTTGGGCTGCGTACGCAATTCTGGCTGCTGCGGTTTGTGACGGTCTTGACGGCAGCGTTGCCCGATTGACCCGAACCCAGAGCGCATTCGGCGTTCAGCTGGATTCCCTGTGCGACATGGTTTCGTTCGGTGTTGCACCGGCTGTCGTGATTTACAATTTTGCGCTGTTCGATTCGGCCCGTTTCGGACTTGCAGCCTGTTTTATTTACGCCGTTTGCGGAGCGCTCCGGCTTGCGCGTTTCAATGTTCAAAGTTCGGTCGGCAAGGCCAGCGGCAATTTCACCGGAATTCCGATTCCGATGGCGGCGATGCCCTTGTGCGCGTTTATTATGTCACAATATGAGTTTCGGAGCTGGACCCCCCAGAACGGTTATGCAGACTGGGCCGTGCAGCTGGCCTCGAACCTGCTGCGGCACGATGTCCGCAACGTTTTTTTGATTCTTCTGATGTTCGCGCTTGCACTGGGAATGATCAGCACATTTGAATATATCAGTACAAAGAACATCAAGCTTCCGCGCAAACGGCCGTTCCGCTTTTTGGCGATCCTGCTCATGTTGACCGTTTTGATGTTCACATTCGAATTTACCGTGACACTCTCGCTGCTGCTTATTTTGTATTGTCTGCACGGACCGGTGATGTGGCTGTTCTTCAAGCGCGACAGAACGGCGGACGAAGAGGAATTGTTTATTTCGGGTGAAGAAGACGAAGAGGAGGAAACCCACACATGAAGCAACTGACTCTTGGAATCGTAGGTGCAACCGGTGTTGTCGGACAGACGGCTTTGGATATTCTCGGCGACGGCGAACTCAAGTTGCCGGTTAAAACGGTTCGTGCTTTTGCGTCTCCGGCATCTGTTGGAAAGCGCTTGTCATGGGGAACTCAGTCGGTCGTTGTCGAAGCAACGGAGGCAGAAAGTCTTGCGCAATGTGATGCGGTTTTGTTCGCATCCGAGTCGGACATCTCCAAACGCTTCATTCCTGCTCTGGTCGAACGCGGCATTTTGTGTGTCGACAAATCCTCGGCGTTTCGTGACGATCCTGCCGTTCCTCTGGTTGTTCCCGAAGTGAACGGCGAACTTCTTGAAACCAAAAATATCCGCGGCAAATCGCTCGTGGCCAACCCGAACTGCTGCACCACACCGCTTGTCATGGTCCTTGATGTCATCCGGAAAAATTTCGGATTAAAACGCGTCATCGTGTCCACGTATCAAAGTGTTTCAGGAGCCGGAAAACCGGGTCTTGAAGTACTTGAAGAAGAAGCACGGCAGTTTTTCCAGACTCAGGATTTGTCGGTGAAGCCCTCACGCGCATTTCCAAAGTCGATTGCATTCAACGTCATGCCCTTTGTCGCAAAAATTCTTCCTAACGGCGATACCGACGAAGAGAGCAAAATTATTTTTGAGACCCGCAAAATCCTCGGAATGCCCGATCTGCCCGTCGAGGCGACGAGTGTGAGAGTCCCGACTTTTGTGGGACACGCGGAATCGGTAACCGTAGAAACGGAACAGCCGGTCGACATCAGTCGTTTGGAAAAGTTAATTGCCTCTTCAAAGGGCATATCTGTTATTCCAAACGAGAATCCGTCTGCAGCCGGCAGCGCCGAAGAATCTTCTGATGTGGCGTATTTTCCGACTCCCCGTGAAGTCCAAGGCAAAGACGAAGTCCTCGTGGGGCGTTTGCGGACAGCCAAGGTTTTTGCGAACGGCGTGTCACTTTGGCTCGTCTCTGATAATCTTCGTAAGGGAGCCGCTCTCAACGCCTTGCAGGTTGTCGAGACATGCGCAGGCAAAGGTTACTTCGGCTGAATTTGAACGGCCGAACTGATCTTTTCCAAAGCTCCCGCGGGAATTGCATAAAACTATTTCTAAGGAGTATTGGGGATGGCACTTCGGCCGGTCAGATATTCGGTTGCATTGTGTACGGCTCTGGCGATTGTTTCCGGATGCGGCCGGAATGATGATTTTTCCGAGGCGGTGATCCAGTCCGAAAACAAGCCTGCAGGTGCAGAGGACGGGCTCTTTTTTGCCGATACTTCGACGATTCAGGATGTCAGCCTGCGCGACAAAGACGGGGCATCCACCATTGTGACTCCGTCGTATCTTCCCAAAGCGGGTCAGTCTGCAGTTGAACTCGAACTGATTTTCTATCCGCGTTTGTCTGTTCCTTCCACGTCACGTTTTGTTTACGACAAATCAAAATGGGTCATCGTTGTCGGCAAAAACAATCACTACGTCACGGGCGCGGATATTCTGGAAATCAAAGAAGACGGAAGTTTTTCGTCGGGCGAAATTCGGGAAGGCCAAATCAAAATGCGCATCCGGCTGACCACTCAGCCGCAATGGCCGGACAAATTTACCAGCGACGGTTCCTTCGACACAGTCGACGGCCGGAAGGCTCTCAAAATTCAACCCTACTACAGCCTCGACGGCGCAGTTCCCCCCGGAAACTCCGGTACGATTCAGGGTCTGTCGGCGACCTACATGAAGGACGACATCGGCGCGATTGTCGCACCGGCAACTGTGGGTTCGACGGTGGTCAGCGACGGTGCTTTTTCGTTTGACTTTCTCGCACCGGCCGACAAGACCGCAACGGATACATCGGGCGGAACACCGGTATCTGTGGGCAAATCGAACGTCTCGGGTTTTGTTGTTGTTTATTGGAAAGATTCCGAATGCGCAGCCGGCGGCTGGACGTTCAAGCCCAACAAGGTTTTTGACAAGACCAAGGGCAACGCGGATCTTTCCTGCACATACCCCGGCATAGCTTCAGCAGTTGCCGGAACGACATCCTGCAATCTCGGCTGTTCGGCAGATGTGAATTCGGATTTTTTCGACAAGTCGGCAAACGACATTGCCATCCCGCCTGAGTTTCCCGCATCCAACGGAACGGCAAATGCAATCAAGCGCGGCTGTCTCAATATTGTTCGCGTGTCCTCGGACGGGCGAACCAGTTATGCAGTGAATGATGCGATCAACAACGAAAAATACGGAATGATGGTTTATCCGCTCGACTCCGCGGGCAATATCGGCATGAGCCGCTCGAAATGCCTGCAGGCGCAAAGCTTCAATGTCGGTTTTGCCAGTACAAAGAAGTCTCCGGGTTTGGGGAAATCAAAAAGCGACTGCTTTGTGGCGACCGCAGCTTCGGGATCGCCCCACAGTGCTGCCGTTCATTACTGGCGTGTTCTGCGCGACGCGTGGCTTGACCGCGCGGGCGTGACTCCCTTTTATTACAAACACGCTCCGCGCTGGGCTGCTTGGCTGGACAATCGTCCTGCGTTGAAGCCTTATGTGAATTCGATTCTTGAATGGAGCGGCCGGACGTTTGTCAAACTCTCACAGTGGCTGAATATCTTGGCGAAAGAATCGCGGAATACAGGCCATCAGGCTTTGAAGCTTATTGAGAATACATTGTTTCCTCAGGCATTTGCATCTGAATCCGCCTCGCCGGAAAAAGCAACGAATGCAGAGGAAGGACTTGCTTATCCGTTCGGATCCGCATCCACCACGCTGACGATTGCCGGCGGCCAAATTATTCCGACGGAAGACAAAGAGCTCTACGACCTGTCTTATAAAGGCAAAAAGCCCGGATTTATGTTCGTTGCGCAGTCATTCCGCTTGTTTGATGCATCCGGAGAGATGGGTGTCGGCTATGAATTCGGCGGCGTGTCGATGCGCGGCAAAAGTACGGATGTCAACAAGACGGAAGTCGCTCTCTCAGGATACGGCGGCGGTGCGTTGGCTGAATATCGTCTGAGATTCGGCGAACAACCATGGGTGTCACCGCGCTTTTCGGCAGTCTTCGGAATGATGCGCATGCGCGAAGAGGCAGCCAGTGTGTCGGGGGCTACTTCAACGACCGGCGGCACGACTTCGGGAACCGCGGCGAACACAAAATCCGAAATTTCGCCGAGTGGAACAACCCCTGTGTGGCACAAGTACTTCACGCTGCGCGGGACACTCGATATTTCGGTGACGCAGCTGCATGGTGATGACTCCAATCTTATTCGTTACGGATACGAGGCCGAAGACATGACTCTGAGCCTGTTTGCAGGACTGCACTCAAACAACGGCCAGGTGATTTCGACCTCGGGTCTGCAGGTCGGCGGCGGAATTTCTTTCCTGTTCCGATAATCGCAAATTCAGGCTGCTTGGCTGCCGTTGCGCGACATCGCGATGCGGTCGCGTTCATTCACGATGTACGGCCTCATAAGACCGATGAGTTTGTTGTTCAGACGTGTTGTCGAAAATCCTGCTGACTTGAGAAACTTGATCTCCTTGAGGATGTCTTCCATCTGCCAGAAGACTTCGACAGGGATCAGTATTTCGATGTCTGTGACTCCTGCTTCCGGACTGCTCGGTTCGGCCCGCAATTCCGGAGTTTGAGAAAGCGTCAGAAAACGGTGCAGCATCAGTCCTTCTCCCCCTGTGATACCTTGGATATCGGCTTGTTTTCAGATGAACTGAATTTTCCGACTTTGCGGGAAGCCAATAAAAGGGGGAATTTCCATGGATTTTAAGCGTTTCACCGAACGCGGAGGATTCAAGTTATTGGCTGTGGCCCGACTTTCTGCGCCCTCATATGCGCTGGTCAGTTATCTTTTGAACGGATTGATAGCGCGGGTCGAAGAAGTTGTGACGAGTGCCGGCGAACTCGCACTGATACTCGGAGTGCCCGAGCGACAAATCAAAGCGGCGCTCGCGGAACTGAGCGATTCCGGAATTGTTCAGGTCATTGAGCGCAACGGTTCTACGCGCCTTCTGCGCATGAATCTTGATC
>RFOM01000026.1 GCA_009926615.1 Pseudomonadota bacterium | reverse complement strand
GTCATAAAGACCCGATCCGCCGATGACGCCCAGAAATGTTTTTTTTAACACGATGTGCGACTCCGAAGCGGCTCGTCAGAGCCGCTTGTTGTTAAACTTGTTGAGCAGATCCTGAAGTGAAGCAGGACCCGAAGGTTGCGCGGGTGTGTTGCGGCTTTCGCGTCCGCCCTGAGGCCTTGGACCGGATGACGGCTGGCCGGCTGAGTGAGACGGCCGTTGGTTGTTGTGCGGAGCTCCATTGCGCGCCTGCGGTCCTGACGAGGCACCTGCGCGTTGTGACGGCCGCGCGCCGAGTGTGCCGGCAACGCCCTCTTCCACGGCCTTGCGGCTCAGGCTGATGCGTTTGCGCTCCTTGTCGACACCGATAACTTTGACTTTAACCTGATCACCGACCGCAATGGCCTGTGATGCGTCTTTGATGAACTGACTTGACAGTTCGCTGATGTGAATCAGACCGTCCTGATGCACGCCGATGTCCACAAAAGCGCCAAAGTTTGTCACGTTGGTCACGGTGCCCGACAAGACCATGCCTTCCTGCAGGCTGTTGAGATCGCGGACTTCGCGGTTATACGTGTGCTTGACTCCGTCTTCGCGCGGGTCGCGCCCCGGTTTTTGCAATTCGCGGACAATATCCTGCAGCGTAGGAACACCAATCTCTTCGGTGACGTACTTTTTCAAATCCAGAGTGTTGAGGACTTCACGCAGGCCGATCAGTTCGAGCGCTGACTTATTCAGGTCACCGGCGATTTTCTCGACAACTTTGTAAGCTTCGGGATGAACAGCTGTGTTGTCCAGCGGGTTAACCGCCTCGGGGATCCGCAGAAATCCTGCCGCCTGTTCGAAAGCCTTGGGACCGAATCCCATAACCTCAAAAAGTGAGTTGCGATCTTTGAAAATTCCCTTTTGTTCACGGTGACGGACAATATTTTTTGCCAGTGTCGGACCGATTCCCGCAACATAAGACAGCAGGCTCGGACTTGCGGTGTTGAGGTTTACGCCAACGTAGTTCACGCAGCTTTCGACAACTTCATCGAGCTGTTTTTTAAGACGGCTCTGGTTCACATCGTGCTGGTACTGGCCGACACCGATGCTCTTGGGTTCGATTTTGACAAGCTCGGCGAGAGGGTCCTGCAGGCGGCGCGCGATACTGACGGCTCCGCGGTAGGTTAAATCGAGATCCGGAAATTCGTCGCGGGCGACATCGCTTGCAGAATAGACGCTCGCACCGGCTTCGTTGACGACGAGAATTTTGACTTTCAGATCCTTGTTGGCTTCGGCAATCTGATGGAAGAAATCATCCATCTCGCGGCCGGCCGTGCCGTTTCCGATACTGACGTATTCAACGCTGTATTTTTTGATGAATTCGAGCGATTTTTCAACTGCGTTTTTGTTCTTGGGCACAGTGATTGGTTGTTCAATGTCAGGGAAGATCGTTGAGTGGTCGAGCAGTTTTCCGGTTTCATCGACGACAACCAGTTTGCTTCCCGTGCGAATTCCGGGGTCCACGCCGAGTACGATTTTCTTTGGAATGGGCGGGAGAAGCAAAAGTGAACGCAGGTTTTTGGCAAAAACAGTGATTGCTTCTTCTTCTGCGCGGTTTTTGGTTTCCAGTCTCAGTTCGGTTTCGATGCTCGGAGAAAGCAGTCTGTTGAACGCGTCTTTGACGCATTCAGTCATGAGTGCCTTGACCGGTTCGCTGGCTTTTCTCTCCAAAGTTTTGTCGGAGACCAGGGCGAGAACTGTGTCGTTGTCATATTCGACGGTGACTTTCAGAATTTCTTCTTTTTCACCGCGCCTGAGCGCCATCAGACGATGCGCGGCAATCGAGTTTACCGGTTCCCTGAAGTCATAATAGTTGGTGTACTTTGTTTTCTTTTCTTTGTGGTCGTCGCGGACAACCGAAACAAATGTAGCGTTGTCGTAAATCCACTGACGCAATTCGCCGCGCACGTCGGCACGCTCTGAAATTTGTTCGGCGATGTAATCTTTTGCACCCTGAATCGCGATTTCAAGGGTGGTGACCTCGGCATGTTGACCAACGTACGAGACGCACAGTCCGGCAAGGTCTTCGAGGCTCGGATCCTGTTTGAGGATTTCAAGTGCAAGCGGTTCGAGTCCGCGTTCTTTTGCGATTTGTCCGCGCGTTCTCTTTTTCGGTTTGTAGGGCAGATAGAGGTCTTCGAGTTCGGATTTAACCTTGCAGGTTTTAATCTTTGCCTCGAGAGCGGGATTGAGTTTTCCCTGTTCCTGAATCGATTTGAGAATTGTTTCTTTGCGTTCATTCAGGGCAAGCAGATATTCAAAGCGATCGCGGATATCGCGAATTTGAACTTCATCCAGCCCGCCTGTTGCTTCTTTGCGGTAACGGGCAATGAAGGGCACTGTGCAGTCGTCGAGAAGCAATTTGAGAGTATTTTCGACCGGAGTTTTGCTGAGGTTCAGCTCCGAGGTGACGTCAGCCAAAATTTCCGGCGTTAAAAGTATGTCCTTGTTAGCCATAGCTGTCTCTCTTCCATTGATTCCAAAACAAAAAAGGGTGTCCAACATGGACCCCCCTCATGACAACGAACTGCGGAAGGTGCCGCAGTCTGTCAGTTTACGTCAGCGGGCGCGATTGACAAGTTCCGTGCCGGCGAAGAAGAAGCCGAGCTCGATCGCTGCATTGTCCTTCGAGTCCGAGCCGTGAACCGTGTTTTCGCCGATGCTTTCTGCAAAAGCGGCGCGGATTGTACCCTGTGCGGCTTTTTTGGGGTCAGTTGCACCCATCAGGTCGCGATATTTTGTAACAGCATCCGGCGCCTGAAGAGCCGAGACGACAACCGGTCCCGAGCACATAAAATCACAAAGTTCGCCGAAAAACGGCCTGTCTTTGTGAACGGCGTAGAATTGTTCCGCTTCACGGCGTGACATATGAATCATTTTGGTTGCGACGATGCGCAGACCGGCAGATTCGATCATGTTGAAGATTTTTCCGACCAGATTGCGGCGGACGCCGTCGGGCTTGATGATTGAGAATGTCATTTCCATTGTGATAATCCTTTCGTAAATTCCGACCACAGTTCAAACACGGGGCCGCATTGCGAGGCCGCAGTATTGTCAAAGCCGTCTGTGCTGTCAAATTTGAGGGTCAACTCTTCGTCTGACCCGCTGTGAGCCCCTAAAATCAGGAGAAATCTGCATCCGTTCCATACGGGGCTTCGGCCGGCGAGTTCGGATTTGAACCCATGGGATCAGCATAAAAAGATTCAAAGTTCGGCCGGACGAGCCGTCCGTGAATGAAATCACTGAGAATTCTCAGATCAGTTTTTGATCGCGGATTCTGATGACCGAGGTCACGAACGGTTTCCTTAAGGATACGCAGCAGAAACGAAAAGTCATAAAGACTTTCAAGGTCCGCTTTTTTCACGGGCAGAAGTTCAACAGCAGCGGTGTCTTCCGCAATGCTTTGCAGATACGAGCGGACGAAGATATTTTCCAGTTCGTCGAGTGCCGGATGATAACGTTTCGGCTCGGCGAAATTTTTTGCACCCCTCTTGACGTGCCGGCCGTACTCGCTTTCCGGAGAGACAAGATCGCCGAAAACCGGAAAATCATGACTGCGTTCTGTCGTGTGCCACGCAAACTTCAGGCTGACCAGCATGCCGGCTAAATCTTTCAGACATGATTGTTTTTGCAGCCGGTAGTCTTCTTCGTCGAGGCCGTCCGTTTCGTAATTGACAAGAAAAAGCGTGTCGTCGCCAATAAGCACTTGTCCAAGGTGGGCGTGTCCGTGGATGCGGATGAGAAGGCCCAGATGGTCTGCAGCCTTGACCCGTTCAAAAAGTTGGTACGAAAAATCTGAAATTTCGTTGATGTCCTGTTGGGACAGCGCAAGTGTCTGCGCGTGGCTGCGCAGAGTGTAAATCCGCTCGTTGAGTTTTTGGAGGAGTTTTTCGAGCCACTGTTCTTTGGCTTCGCCTGTGTTGGTTTCAGGTGTGATGAGAAGATTTTTCTTTCCGTTGGTCATGGCGACGTGAAATTCGGCCAAAAGCCGGCCAAGTTTTGATACCGTCTCGGTGATGGAATACCAGCTCAGCCTCGATGCTCTTTCCTTCATCGGGTCGGGGTAACGTGCGTGCTGTATAGATGCCGTAAGTTCCTGCCATAATTTGGCATCGCTTTGGATATAGCGGGTGACAATCGCAACAGGCAGGCCGGGACCGTCGGTGTTGGCCGGATAAAAATCGTATCGTACCGTAAGTTCGGGATGTTGCAGAAAGTGATTCTGACTGTTCAGATATTCCAAAATTTCTGCTTCCATGGAGTACGGCTGATCTGTGGAAACAAGCCGGAAAATTTTGCACAGATGTTGAGTTTCGACGCGGGTGCATGTGTTTTTGCTGTCCGTCCAGAGGTTGATGATGTTGAAACTCGACTGGGCTTCAAACTGCCTGCAGGCCAGTGCTCCGCCGCGGAACGTCGGGAGTTTCCCCGCAGTCGCTGCCAGATGCATCCATGTTGAATAAAATTGAGGATCTGCCGTACTTTCTCTCAGACTCCACGGGGTGAGGGAAATCAGGTCACCGTCCTGACTGTAGCGGGCAATCCGGAACGGGAAGGTCAGAAGCGGCTGATGTCCCTCGCATTTGAGCCAAGCAATGCCAATTGCCCCGCCGGCATCCTGCCTGAAAACGCAGGCATCATAGACCCTGACGGGCGCCGCAGGCGGGGACGGGAACGGATAAAAGCGCTGCAGCGGCCAGACATTCCTCGGGACGGCGAAGACCAATTGTTCCAAAATTTGAATGAAAGCGTTCACGCCACCGCCCCGTTGAGGCGCTGCGTTCCCTGAGCTGCAGCGCAATCTGATCCCTATGTTGGGTCACGCACGACCACATCGTCAAGCTCGGGGAATTCTTCGAGTATGTAATTTGCGATGGATTCGGAGGTATAGGCCTGTACATTGCAGCTGCCGCACGCTCCGGTCAGACTGACGGTCAGAATCCCGCCGGAAAGCTCTTCAATCAGGACATCTCCCCCGTGCGACTGAACCCCCGGAGCAATTTTTTCGTCAATGAATTTTTGAATTGCGGCACGCTGACTGGATAAATTTGCATTTGTCATCTTGTTTTACTACCTCATGGTGCAAACATTGCAGGGCTGAAAAACTTAAACTGCCGATACTTCATTGAGTGGATCAGCGTGCACCGGCCTTGACGGTACGAACTTGAATCTCCTTCCGCTGCGTGATGGAATCAAGTCACTTGTCTTCAGGGAACGGGGCCGGCGGGCAACTCAGAGCTGATCGCGGCAGGGTGTTTCTTTACTTGAGCTTGGTGCATGTGAAAAGGAGAATTGTATGCAAAAAACATTCTCCACAGAGCAGCCGAGGGCTCAGGAAAAGAGCGGGAAGTCAGGTGTTTTGCCGGACGATGAACGGCCGGCGCAACGGAGCGTGTTCTTGAAAAAGATGCGTAATTTCAGACTTGTTTTCATTGGGTTGAGCGCTGCTGCAAGTGCCACGGCTGTGGGTTCTGCAAGCGATTCTCAGGCACAGTTCGAAAAAATGCGTTCATTCGGCGGCGGTCCGTCTACTCCCGTTTCGCTTGCGGCAAGATCCATGGATCAATCGCTTTTCAGTGACTTTCATTACGTCAGCCGCAGGTTATTTGGACTAGAGAATTTGGCGGGCGTTTCCGTTTTTGATGCTATCGGCTCGGCAGATGCAGTGAGAAAGAGTCAAAGGATCAGCGAACTTTGCGAAAAAATTGATTCCCGATACCGCAGTCTCGGCTGGGGGAAAAGCCCCTGTTCGTCACTTCCGTGGACCTACGACAGGGTCTCGGAACAGGGACATCCTTTGATTTACTGGGATTACTCCGGATTGGGGAGAGGCGCAGGCTACAAGCCCAACGACGAGAGCACACTTGTGCTCGGCGGCGTTCATCCTGACGAACTTACGCCCATCAATTTGGCATTCCGGTTTGCGGAAGCCCTCCAGCGCGACAGAGCATTGTTTCTTCAGCACAGAGTCGTGGTGGCTCCGCTTGTCAATCCGGACGGCTTTTTCATGTTTCCGGCGCGCCGGACAAATGCCAACGGCGTTGACCTCAACAGAAACTTTGCGACCACGGACTGGTGGAAGTCTGCTTGGAACTGGTGGAAACAGCGACGAAATTCCGATCCGCGCCACTTTCCGGGAGCTGCTCCGGACACCGAGGAAGGGACGCGATTTCAGGTTGACCTGATGTCACGTTTCGAGCCGGACAAAGTTGTTTCCATTCATGCGCCGCTCGGTTTCCTTGACTACGACGGTCCGGGGGACAATAAACGCAAGAACTTGTCATCGTTTGAGAAAAAGGCCCGTGACTTGGCCTACGTGGTATCGCGCAACTCAAACAATTACCGCGTTCTCGATTTTGTTTTTTATCCGGGTTCATTGGGCAATTTTGCAGGAAATGAACGCAAAGTCCCGACAGTGACGCTTGAGCTGTCGAGCACCAACCCCCGTTTTGCCGACAAATACTGGCGTGAATTCTTTCCGGGACTCAAAGCGGCCGTGAAGTATGAATTCAGGCGCAGCATGCTTGCACGCATGGAAACTTTGCCGTTACAAGGCACCGGCCAGAACGGATGCTGTTTCGAATGATTTCGCAAAGCGTTTGCAGCCGGCTGTAATTTTATAAACTTCAAAGGTATCTTTGCACCAACCGCGGAGCCTTTCGGGTGGCTTTTTCGTTTGAATTGTTGAAAACCGACAGGAACACGGCGGCGCGGCGCGGGCTCGTGAAAACTTCACACGGCGATATTGAGACTCCCGTGTTTATGTCCGTGGGCACCTTCGGGTCGGTCAGGGCACTTGACCATCACGACCTCGAAAATATCGGCGTCCAAATCATTTTGGGCAACACGTATCATTTGTATTTGCGTCCGGGTGCCGAGACTTTGAAGCGGTGCGGCGGGTATCACGGTCTCATTCATTGGAACCGTCCGATATTGACTGACAGCGGAGGCTTTCAGATTTTTTCGCTTCCCCACCAGCGGGTGATCACCGAAAACGGCGTTGAGTTTAGAAGTTACCTCGATCAGGCACCGCGATTTTTCAGCCCCGAGAGCAACATCCAATTTCAGGAAGTGATCGGCTCGGACATTATGATGGTTCTTGACGTTTGTGTTCCTTCGACGAGCTCCAGAGATATTGCAGCGCGGGCGATGGAACGGACTCACCGTTGGGCGCTGCGCTGCAAAAATGCGCAGCAGAATCATGAAAATGCTCTCTTCGGAATTGTTCAGGGAGCGATATTTGAGGACTTACGGGCGGAAAGTGCGCAGGCACTGTCGGAAATGAATTTTCCCGGATATGCCGTCGGCGGTCTGGCCGTCGGAGAGACGGATGAAGAGAGAGAGCATTTCACGCTCTACACTGCAGGACGCCTGCCGCAGGATAAACCCAGATATCTGATGGGTGTCGGTACACCTCATGATTTAGTTCGAAGTATTCGCGCCGGTATTGATATGTTTGATTGTATTATACCAACCAATCATGCGCGGCAGGGTGTTGCCTATACTTTTTCCGGCAAAGTAAAATTGCGTCGCGCAGCATTTGCGGTGTCGAACGAACCCGTCGATTCTTCGTGCGCATGTTTTGTTTGCCGCCGCTATTCGAGAGCCTATCTTCATCAGTTGATTAAATGCGACGAACCGACAGGCTGGCGGCTCGTCGGTTATCACAACACATGGTTTTATGAGCGGTTGATGGAGAGATGCCGGACTGAAATCATCAACGGTACGTTTGACCGGTTCAGTGAAAATTTTCTTCGCACTGTTGAAGACTAAAAAAAAACCGCAGGGTCAACCTGCGGTGTGTCTCGGGTCATCCGGTTTTCATCAAATCGGCAGTAAAATGTGGTTGAGTTCGGTTTCAACCGAGCAGCGGTCGAGATTTTTTGCAGCCGAAATTTCGGAAACAATCATTGCACGAGCTCTTTCGAGCATTTTCTTTTCACCGAAAGACAAGTCTTTGTCGTTGCGCAGACTTGAAAGGTCCCGAAGAACTTCGGCAATTTCGACAAGATTTCCTGTGTTGAGCTTCTCGTTCAGTGCACGGAAGCGACGGTTCCACGTTGCTGTCGATTTTTTCGACGGTGACTTAAGTATGTCGTAAATCTTCTCCACTTCACGGGGAGAAATAACTGCGCGAAGTCCGACGGTTTGGGCCGCGCGGGTGGGAACCATGACTTTCGCGCCTGTGGCGTGAATTTTCAGAACATAAAAGTCCTGCTTGGTTCCGGCAATTTCACAACTCTCGATATTCTCAATGGTTCCGACGCCATGGCACGGATAAACTGCCTTTTCGCCGACCCCGAACATCACTCTTTCTGAACTCATTTCTCTAGCCCTCCGGGAGAAGTGGTTCACGACTTAACAGGCAGATGACACCCCGCCCGTTCATCGTTCAGCAAAACCTTTGCCAGCGGCATTTCCCTTGGAGGGCGGCTTCCGGTTCAACCGAAGACAATTCCAAGCCCTGAATTTAAGCAAGGCTATCAGCGAGTTGTTTCGTGTGTTGAGTGGTAAACCGCGTCCGAAAGAAAGAATACCCCTTTCGCAAAGGTAAAAGGTTGGGTAACACGCCCAGACTGCTTATGTCAATATAAATTGCTAAACGTTGAGGCACGTGCAGAAAAGCCCTTGCCCAGTCGCCTGATTTTGAACAACTGTTTGCGTGAAGAGCGCAAGCTGCAGGTGCGCAGCCGTGATTCGGGAGCACATCAAATGACGGGCTATTCCAGACAAACTGAAACACTTAAACTGACCGGCAAAGTGCGCGATCCGTTGCATGATACGATTGCCTTCACGCAATTGGAAAAGCACGTCATCGACAGTTTTGAATTTCAGCGGCTGCGGCGTATTCAGCAGACGGCATTCATCAAATATGTTTTTCCGGGGGCAACGCACACTCGGTTTGTTCACGCTCTGGGTGTAATGCACATGGCCGGCGTGATGCTCAATTCATTGATTGCCAATCAGGAGCGAATTCTTGCAGCACTGACTGAAAGTCTGGAACACCTGCCGCAGACAGTCCGCAAATCACATGCAATGACCGAGCTGCATCACGGCAGTCTGACAGGTACGCGGGAAGCATTGGAATTTTTGAGGAGCGCAGACATCGCGCAGATTATTCGTCTGGCAGCATTGCTGCACGATGTCGGTCACGCACCTTTCAGCCACAGCCTCGAGAGATTTATGCCCTCGTGGAATGAGCTTGAGCAGGCTCTCGACGGCCTTGAATTGCCGGCTTATCTGCAGTCGGCGTTCCGTAAAAAAATTGAAAAGCAAAAATCCAAAAGTCCAAAGGCAATGGATGCCAGAATCAGACACGAGATTTACACGCTGATGATCGTCGCGCGTATATTTTCGGGCAAGCATGAACATGCAGACGTGAATTTGGGTCAGGATGTCTGCGCGGTTCTGGATCCGGACGTTGAACCGGCTCAGGCGGGTCTGCTGGAGCGCAGCGGACTGCAATCGCTGCTGCATGAAGTTGTCAGCGGCGAAATTGATGTCGACAGAATGGATTACCTGTTAAGAGATTCGCGTGAATGCGGAGTTGTCTATGGTCTTTTTGATGCCGGCCGTATTCTTGATTCGGCTTGTTTTTACAAGGATCCGCTGACGTCGCGATACCATCTGGCGATACGCCGGAGCGGAGTTGCGGCATTCGAGGATTATCTTCGTGCGCGCTGGAGTATGTATCAGCAGGTCTATTTTCATAAGACGGCAACGGCCTGCGAAGCGATGCTCGAGGCCATCCACAAATCACTCAACCGTTTTTCGCTTCCGCTTGATCTTAATAATTTTTTGAAGCTCGATGATTCGTCATTTATGCAGTTTGCTCATTCGCAGTCTTCCGGCAATCAGGCACGCGGTTTTGGTTTGCTTGAGGATTTATTGCACGGCCGCAAGCTGTGGAAGCGGGTATATGAGGAAAGCATTCCTTCGGAACAACTGACGACTGCTCCGAGTCTTTGTCCTGCGACTTTGAATTTTCTCCGCACTCAGGGAGTCCCGAGTGAGATGATTGAGAGCAGCACAAGCCTCACGCGCTTTTCTCCGAAGGGTCGCAACCGTCAGTCACGAAATACACTCAAAGTTGTTGTCAAAGACGTTCACGGATTGAGGTTTTTGGAACCGATTGAGATGCATTCACGGCTGGTCAACCGGCTCGATGAAGAAGTCGTTATCAGAAGGATTTTCGTCTCGCGCGAAGACGATTCGGGCACGTTGATTGATCCCAAGGTTGTGCAGCAGCGCATTTCGACCGACGTGGTCGGGCCCCGCACCGTGCATGAACATTGATGCGGCGTATTTATGAGAATTGCTGATTATTTGATTTCCGGATGGAGTTTCTTTTTTCGCTGGCCTTTGGCCAATGCGCGGCAATTCAGGCCTCTGGGAGTTTTTTCCGGTCCTGTTTTGCAGAGTCTGGTGTTTGCGATTTTTTCCTGTTTTGGGCTTGTTGTTTTGTCCGAACCCGTGCGGTACTGGGCGCCGGCGTTCGGACTCGCCGGATTGTCCATGTTAACCGGATTTTTTCATGAAGACGGTTTTGCAGATACGGCGGATTCTCTGGGTGTTTCAAAATTCGATTCGGGTTCGTCTTTGGAAAAAATTCATACGGCGTTCAAGGATCCGCGGCTTGGAACCTTTGGTGTCAGCGCACTGGTTCTGCTTTGGGTTTTGCGGTTGAATGCGGTAGCCCAGCACGAAATTTCGATCGCCGTCTGGTGCTGTATCTGTCTGGTGTCCCGATTTATCTCCTTGTGGTTCGGTTTGTATTTTTCGGCACGCTCGGAGGTTGCGCGCAATGCGCGGTCGTCGCATGTGATGCAGTCCGTCGAACCCGTCCGTGCTATGATTGTGCTGTGCGTCATTACAGTTGCCGGTTTGGGAGTGTGCGCCGGACTTTCTGAAGTGTTGTTTGCCGGTCAGGGCCAATTTGCGGTCCGCTTGCAGTGGTCTTCGGGCCCGTTGCTGATTTTGTGTTCCGCGATTGCGGCCGGAATCTCTTACCTTGTCTTTTCTGCGCTTGTCCGCCGGACCGAAGCACTGAACGGAGATTTGCTCGGAGCAGTCGTTTGTTTCTCCGAGTTAATTTTAACTTATTGTATTTTAAGGTTTTTTTAAATATCTATTCAAGTTCTCCCGAAGTGCATCCGAGGTTACGGTGAATTGAGGAGGGGACTGTACATGGCTGTACGAACACCGTCACACAGCGACCGCAACCCTGCAGCACGCGGGATAGATCGTCAGAATGTTCTCAAAGGCCGAAGAGTGGTTGTTGCGGATGACAGCGCATCCCAGCGGCGCAGACTGTGCGAGATTTTCGAGGCTCTTGGGATGATAGTCATCGGCGAGGCGGCAAACGGCCTCGAAGCCCTCGCAATCGTGGAGAAGACACGGCCCGATCTGATTGCTCTGGATGTGATCATGCCTGTTATGCACGGCGTGGAAACGCTGGGTTACATTCGCGAAGCCAACAATCTTGCATATGTGATTTACGTCAGCGCCATGGGGAATCTCGAGGCATTAATGGAGGTCAAGGCGGCCGGCGGTTACGCTCCCGATGCGATATTTTCGAAAAAGGACAGTGCCGAAACTTTTCTTGAAGTTTTGACTTCGGTCTTTTTGGGCGAAGAAGACACGTCCCGCTCGCCGCAATCCAAGTCGGCCGAAGAGGCCGGAAGTACCTCCGGCGGAAGAGCTGTGTCCTAGCCGGATTTCGTGTGTTAGATGCCCCTCCGGTTGCGAGGGGTTTTTTTTATGTCTGATTCTTACAAATCCGCTGAAGGGCTTGAGACTGCATCGAGTCTTTATCTTCAAAAATTGGCATCCGGACCGGTCGGCTGGCGGAGGTGGTCCGCTGCAGCGTTTGAAGCCGCGCAGTCGGGTGGCAAAGCTGTTCTGCTGAGTATCGGCCGTACCGGCTGTTTGCTGTCCAAAAAAATGGACGAGGATGTGTTTGAAGACGAAGACACGGCTGATTTCCTCAACCGGAATTTTGTTTGCATTAAGATAGATTCCGACGAGCGGCCGGATATTGCGTCCATTTACGGCGAACTTTTGAGTGTACAAACAGACTGCACGCAGAGTTTGCCTCTGACAGTCTTTGTGACTCCCGAACGGTTTCCTTTTTTCGGAGGAAATTACTTCCCGCAGACGGCTGAATTCGGACTGCCCTCTTTTTTGGAGGTGTGCGCGTCGTGTCAGCGACTTTTTACCGAAGAGCGCGGGAATTTGCATTCCTCTGCCGAAAAACTTTTGAAGAAATTGAATGAAACGGCCGTCGGCAGTTCTCTGAAAAAGCTTGAAGCCGACCTTTCGGACGACTCACTGAACTTAACCAAAATCCAGAAATTTCTGGGCGGTGCGACGGCACGCCTGAACGAGACATTACGGACGGCAGAACCGGACGGACAGAAGAGCTTGCCGCAACTGGCGAGGGCTTGTCTGCCTCCGCGGCTGACGGCAAAAATCATGTCCTCGGACAAAGGAAATGCCGCTTCGGCATTGAACATTCTTGATATGATTCGTTGCAGCGGATTGTCCGATCCGGTGGCCGGCGGAATTTTCGACGGAGTTCCGGAGGAGAGGTTCGGCAGCCGGAGCTTCAAAAAGTCACTCTCAGAAAATGCGCAAATGATGGCGCTGTTTGTCCTTGGATCGGCTGCAATGCGGCGGGGAAATCCGGAAAAATCTGCGGATTTTTTGTCGGCAGCAGGTGAAGTGTTCGGGTTTATGACAAGCCGTCTGCGCAGCGTCCGGTCAGGTTTGTTTTTTTCGTCGGACATTGTCGCAGCCGACGGGCAGGATGCCTGTGCGTCCACATTTTCTTTTGCCGAGTTTACTGCAATCTTCGGCCACAAACCCAAAGAACTGGATTTTGCGCTGTCCTATTTCGGTCTGACGAAAAAGGGCAATCTTCAGGGACGAAATATTCTTTCACGGCCCCCTTCGCTTGAGCGGTTTTGTCAGGAGCGCGGAATGACCGTCGGGGACGGGCGTCTGCTGCTTGAATCCTGTCTTGCAACTTTGCGCAGTCTTCCGGATGAACGCGTGCAGCCCTCGTGCAGCGGTTTGATTCTTCTTGCCGACAATGCGCTTTTTGTGACTCAGGTGTTGAACGCTGCGCAGGTCTCCGGCTCGGTGGAGTGGTTTAATTTTGCGTTGAATCATCTTGATAAGGTCTGGTCGGCCTTTTTTGCAGAGCGTGAAACGCCGGTTCGTTTATGGTCGGATGAGGGTGCCTCCGGTCAGGTGCTGGCCGACGATCTGGCATTTTCTCTGCAGGCATTTGTTGCTGCTTATTGCGCGACCGGTAAAGCGCTTTACGCTCAGCGTGCGCGCGGGATTGTCAAATGGATCCACAGCATGTTCGTCGATCCTGTTCAGGGAGTTATGTACTCCGCACCAAAGTCCGCGGAGTACGTCCACCGGCCGGTTGCGTGGCAGGAGAACACGCGCCCTTCCTGCGCTGCGGTGATTTTTGAGAGTTGCAGGACTTATCTTGCAGCCTGCTCTTCGGCCGGCACTCTTGATTCGGCGGATCCGTCGGATGTGAAAATGTGGGAGGCCCTTGAACTCGTTGCTTTGGCAACATTTGCTGCACATGCGCGATTGATGCCCGAACGTTGCACCGGCGGACTGTCCGCACTCGGTTGGTCAGTGGACGCGAAAGTCTGTATTGTTGAATCCGATCAAATTCTTGGTTTCGAAGACTGGCTGAAGGTGAGTTCGGCCTTCTGGGCAGAATGTCTGGCGGCCGGCGGTGCGCGGGTGGTTCTGTGTCAGAGGCCGGAAGCCCGCGAACTTGCGGCCGGCGGCGAGCCGAGCGAGACTTCGGGAGTATTGCCTGCATTGGCCTTGTGCACAGTGCGGGGGCGCTATGAATCTACGGCCAACTATTCTGAAATAATTGGTCAAATTCTCGCTTATTCCGATTCCGAAGGTTGAAATCCGCGGGGGATGTCTGACCAATGAACGAGATAGATTGTGTGTCTCTCCCACATCTGAAGAGGTCTTTTGTGGAACTCGAATCTGAAGCTACTGAGAAGAATACTCCCACGGTCTTTACTGTTTCCGATGGAACCGGTGAAACGGCCATGAGCATCGTTCGTGCTGTACGGGTGCAATTTGAGAACGCAGATATACAAATCGAGCGTTTCAACAAAATACGCACCCGCGAGGTTTTGGAACATCTCCTGCAGCGGGCTGTTCGCGAGAACGCCACGGTTGTGGCCACAATCGTTGATCCGGAATTGAGAGTTTATCTGATTTCGCGAGGAATGCAGTTGGGTGTGCATATCGTGGATGTGCTTTTTCCGCTGCTTGAAACTTTGTCGACCCAGCTTGGCCGTCGTCCGAGTGCCATTCCCGGACTTTTGCGCCAGCTGGATCAGGATTATTTCAAACGTGTTTGGGCGATTGAATATACCGTCCGTCACGATGACGGCGTTGCGCTTCACGATTTGAACGAAGCCGATATTTTGCTCATCGGAATCTCACGCACCTCAAAAACTCCGTTGAGTATGTATCTGGGCCACAAGGGTTATAAAGTTGCAAATGTGCCGCTGGTGCCCGGAACGGAACCTCCTGCGGAAATTTACAATATCGATCAAAACAAGATCATCGGACTCGTAATTGATCCTGCGAGACTGACCGAAATCCGTACCGCGCGCATTGAAGCTTTGGGCAGTTCAGGTACCGGAGATTATGCCAACGGCGCCAAAGTCTTTGAAGAACTTGAATGGTCACGTGAGATTTTCAAGCGCAACAAGCGCTGGCCTGTGCTTGACGTCACCGGCAAGGCACTTGAGGAGACGGCTGTCGAAATAGAACGGATTATTCTTTCGCGTTTTCCGGCTCTGCAGGAATCCGGATTTTAATAACACGGGAAAAAGTGGCGGGCCGTAAGGGATTCGAACCCCTGACCAACGGTTTCGAAGACCGTTGCTCTATCCAGCTGAGCTAACGACCCGCAGGTGAGCGTGAGTTTGCCGTGTTAAAGCCTGAAATTCAAGTCACAGCCTGAAGATCTTCGCACTAAATTTGCAGTGTCCAGCGGGTTCCGCGCGGTGTGTCCTGAATGACGACACCCTGAGCAAGCAGCTCGTCGCGAATTTTATCGGCGGCTGTCCAGTCCTTTGCAGTCCGCGCGTTTTGGCGGTCGACAAGTTTTTGTTCAATGTCCTCGGGACTCAGTTGCCCTCCAAGCCGGTACTGCGCGAGGCTTGCAAAGAACATGGCCGGCGTCTGCTGAACAAGGCCGAGTGTGTTGGTCAGCCACGCTTTTGCAGCCGGCCAGACGTTTTGCAGACGTTCTGCGTCTGCTTTGTGAAGGGTGCGTCCGGCTTTTTCAACCGAGGCGAGTCCTGCGTTGATGTTTCGTACAGCCTCAAAAAAGACCCCCATTGCACCTGCACTGTTCAGGTCGTCAGCCAGCGAGTCGCGCATTTTGTGAGTGAGTTGATCAAGGGCTGTCAGGACTTCCAAGGTGCTTTGAGTTGATTCTGTAAAGCCCTCGGCAGAATACCGGTCAAGCAGTTCGACAAACCGGTATATTTTTGCCAGTTTTTTGAAGTTTTCGTCAGCCAGTTCCATTGTGAAGTCGAGCGGCTGTGCATACGAGACGGAAAGAAACGTCAGGCGCAGAACTTCCTGCGGATATTTTTTGAGAAAGTCGGCAATCGACACATAGTGATTCGTGCTCTTGGACATTTTGTCGCCGTAAAGAGTAACCATGCCGGCGTGCAGCCAGAATGCGGAAAAAGGTTTTCCTGTTGCACCTTCGGATTGGGCTATTTCAGCTTCGTGATGCGGGAATATAAGATCCCGTCCGCCCATGTGAATGTCGATGCTCTCGCCGAACAGGGCGTGGATCATTGCCGAACATTCGATGTGCCACCCCGGCCGGCCCTCGCCCCAAGGGCTGGCCCACTTGATTTCCTGCGGTTTGGCAAATTTCCACAGTGCAAAATCTAGGGCGTCTTCCTTGGATTCATCGACTTCGATACGTACGCCTTTTTGAAGGTCGTCGATGTTGTTTTTGCTGAGTTTGCCGTAGCCCGGAAATTTGCGGACGCGGTAGTACACACCGCTCGCGGATGTGTATGCAAATCCGCGCTCAATCAGCTTTTCTATCATTGCGATAATCTGCGGAATGTTGTCGGTGACTTTGGGTTCGTACTGAGGCCGGTGCAAATTGAAATGGCGGAGCATTTCGTCCTGTTCGCCGACGTAGCGATTGACGATCTCTTCGCAGCTGACACCTTCGTCATTGGCTTTTTTGATTATTTTGTCGTCCACGTCGGTGATGTTGCGCGCCCATTCGACGTCGTAGTTTTGGTCGGCCAGCGTCCGATAAAGCAGGTCATAAGAGAAAAAGGTCCGGCTGTGACCGATGTGCGTGTTGCTGTAGGGCGTGACTCCGCAGCAGTACATTTTGACGGTTTTCGAATGCGGTTGAAACGGTTCTTTGCGGCCGCTGAGTGTGTTGTGCAGTTGAAGGACCATTCCGGCAATTCCTTTTTGTCAGATTGATGTGTCATGGTGTTTACCGACAACAGAAAAGCCAGAGTGTGAGCTCCGGCTTTGCTGTTCAACTCAGAGGCGGGAGGATTATCCAAAAATCCTCTCGAAAAAGCCACTCCCCTGACCTTTGACGAATTCACCGTGTTTTTCGGCGAATGCCCGCAGATGTTCCTCTGCGTCTTTGGACAGTTTGGTCGGAATTTCGATAGCAATTTCGATAATCAAATCGCCCTTGCCTTTGCCGTATTTTTCAAGTTTCGGAACCCCCGCGCCCTGAATAATCAGCCGCTGGTTGGGCTGAACTCCTGCGGGAATATCAATTTTGCGGGGTTCGGATTCGAAGCAGTCGACCGAAATTTCCGTGCCGAGAATCGCCTGTGCCACGCCCAGCCTGAGGGAATAAATCAGGTCGAACTCTTCGCGTTTGAACTTGGGATCTTCTGCGACGTCAATAAAGACGTAAAGGTCACCCGAAGGTCCGCCGTTGGTTCCCGCCTCGCCCTCGCCGGCAACTCTCAGGCGCATGCCCGAATCAATTCCTGCGGGAATTTTCACGGAAATGCTGCTCGTCTTGGTCATAAATCCGGAGCCGCGGCAGTCCGCGCAAGGGTTGGTAATTTTCTTGCCGGCGCCCGAGCAGTCGGGGCATGTGCTTGCATAGGTAAAGAAACCTTGCTGGACGTGGACTTGGCCCTGTCCGCGGCACGTGTTGCAGGTGACGGGCTTGCTGCCCGCTGCTGCGCCGCTTCCCGAACACGTCGTGCATTGTACACGGCGGGGTATTTCGATTTTTTTCTCCGTTCCCAGAACGGATTCTTTGAAGGGAATTTGCAGATCGTAGCGCAGGTCGGCACCACGCCGAGCGCGGTTGCCTCCGCCGCGCCTGCGGCCGCCTCCCTGCATTCCGCCGAAGCCGAAGATGTCTTCGAATATAGAGCCAAAGTGCTCGAAAATGTCATCGACGTTGTTGAAGCCGCCCGCTCCGCCCGCGCCCTGCACACCGGCATGACCGAACTGATCGTAGCGGCGGCGCTTGTCGTCATCGCTGAGAATTTCGTAGGCCTCGGCGGCTTCTTTGAATTTGTCCTCGGCAGCTTTGTCGCCGGGGTTTTTGTCCGGATGGAACTGCAGGGCGAGCTTGCGGTAGGCGCGCTTGATGTCATCTGCCGCTGCGGTTTTGGCGACGCCAAGGACGTCGTAATAGTCACGCTTTTGTTGAGCCATTGAGGTATCCTCAGCTTGGGGCAGCCTTGGCGGTTTTGCAGGCTGACGGCCAATGGAAAGCTAAGCCACGGACCAGCCGTGTCAAGCCATTTTATTCGCGGGATAAGCTGAGAATGTCAATCAGCCGGTGACAAGGTTGAGGCCGGCAAAGCCCGGAAGTTCGGAAAGGCTTGAGGGGAAATCGAGGAGCCGGCTTCGTGAGCGGCTCTTTGTGCCTGCTGCTGCCTTGAGCTCGACGGCATCCGAAGGCTCGCAGAGTTTCTTGGCCAGCGCCGTATGAAGGTCGTGGCCGGCTTTGTGGGCAATAATGTGGCCCTGCAGGGCGCTGCCGATGAGGGCCATGTCACCGATGCAGTCGAGAACTTTGTGACGGACGAACTCGTCAGGTGAACGCAAACCGCCGGAATTGAGCAGGCCCTCGGTGCGGCTGACGACGATGGCATTCTGCAGGCTTCCGCCGAGTGCGAGGCCGCGCGAGCGCATGAATTCAACCTCTTCTGCCGTGCAGAAGGTGCGCGCATTGGACAAAGCTTCGCAAAAACTGCGCCCTGTGAGCGACATGGAGAGACTTTGCGACCCGATCAGGTCATTGTTTTTGAAGTCGATGGAATAAGTGATGCGCGGCTCTTTGCTCGGCTCGATGCGGATGAACCGGCTCGGGTCGCGGCTGTCGACAATTTCTATGGGCTTTTTCACGACACGGATGGACTTGGCAACGCCGAGGTCTTCCACGCCGGCCTCATCGAGCAGAATCAGCCAAGGGGCAGATGACCCGTCGACAATGGGCATTTCCGATGAATTGACACAGATGCGGGCGTTGTCGATACCCAGACCGAACATCGCTGCCATAAGGTGCTCGACGGTCGACACATAAGCTTCGGGAGACCCAAGACGTGTGGCCAGAGAGGTATCGAATACAAACGAAGGATGTGCAGGGATTTCGGCCTGAGGCTGAAGATCGGTTCGGACGAACCGAATGCCCGTGTTGGCGGCAGCAGGATGAATTTCAAGTTGAACATCACGACCGGAATGGAGGCCAATGCCTTTATGGCGGATTGTCCGTGCCACGGTTCTTTGGTTCAAAACATATCTCCTCGGCTGCCCAACCCGAAAAACTCGAATCGTCAAGACTTTCGGGTCCCCGATTCTTACCAGCCGGACCGGTTGGCAGCAAGCTAAACCACTAGGGTGTCGGCCAAATCTTTTTGAAGTTTAGCCCGAACCGGAATTGGGTGGGAGGGGCCTGCGGGAAGTGTCAAGGTCCTGACATTGCTGAAGGACAATTTTCGGTTCGCGGACCGGCCTGCGGGCAGGCCCCAAGTCCGCTGTTGACCATGGGCCGCCGGCGTTTTAAGTGTGCTTGGACTTAGCGCAATTAAAAAAATTGATGAGGAGAAGCGGTTATGCAGGGCGTGAACAAAGTAATTTTGATCGGTCGGCTTGGACAGGATCCTGAAGTGCGTATGACTCCCAACGGTCAGGCTGTTTGCAGTTTGCGTCTGGCAACCAGTGAATCGTGGACCAAGGACGGCAACAAGGAAGAGCGCACCGAATGGCACCGCGTTGTCGTTTGGGGACGTCAGGCAGAGCTCGCCGGAAAATATTTGAAAAAGGGTCGTTCGTGTTTCATCGAAGGCAAACTTCAGACCCGCAGCTGGGATGATCAGCAATCCGGCCAGAAACGCTACTCAACCGAGATCGTCGCAAGCAACATTCAGTTTCTTGATTCCGGCTCCTCGCGCGGAACCGAAGCATCCGCAGGTGCTGATTTCCCTGCCGAGACCGGTAACGACAATCCGTTTTTCGGCGGCGGCCCGTCTTATGACAACGGCGGAAACAACCGCGCAGCTGCTTCGGGCTCGGCGAACCGCAATGTTGATCTCGACGACGACGTACCGTTCTGAGATCCTGCTTTGAAATAAAAAAACCCCGCTGCAGCCGCAACGGGGTTTTTTTATGCCACGTCTTCTTCTGAACCGCCTGCAGGGTTTTACCACCTGCCGGCCGCAGCAACGGGCTGCGCTTCAGATCAGCGAAGAGCTTTTTTGAGTGTCTCGCCGATTTCGCCGGCACTGAGAACAGTGTGAATGCCGCAGGCTCTCATGGCTTCGTATTTTTCGGCCGCAGTACCTTTGCCGCCCGAGATAATCGCTCCTGCGTGGCCCATGCGTTTACCCTTGGGAGCTGTCTGGCCGGCAACAAAACCAACCACAGGTTTTTTCATGTTGGCCTTAATCCACTCTGCAGCCTGAATCTCGGAAGCGCCGCCGATCTCGCCAATCATGATGACGGCATCGGTGTCAGCGTCCTTGTTGAAGAGGTCGAGGACATCAATAAAGCTTGTACCATGCAGCGGGTCGCCGCCGATGCCCACACATGAGCTTTGTCCGATGCCCAAAGCAGACAGCTGGCCGACCGCTTCGTACGTCAGAGTTCCTGATTTGGAGACCACTCCGACCCGACCCGGTTTGTGGATGTGGCCCGGCATAATTCCAATTTTGCAGGCGCCGGGGGTAATGACACCCGGACAGTTGGGACCAACCAGCCGGCTTTTGCCGTTGGCATGGCCCAATGCTTTTTTGACGCGGAGCATGTCGAGAACTGGAATACCTTCGGTGATGGCAACGATGAGTTCGATGCCGGCATCAATCGCTTCAAGAATAGCATCTGCAGCGAACGGCGGAGGGACAAAGATCATTGTCGCATTTGCGCCGGCTTCTTTGCGTGCTTCGTAAACGGTGTTGAAGATCGGACGGTCGAGTGTGCGTGTGCCGCCCTTGCCGGGGGTGACGCCGCCGACCAGATTTGTTCCGTATTCGGCGCATTTTTCAGAGTGGAAATGGCCTGCGCTGCCGGTAATGCCCTGACAGATAAGGCGAGTGTCTTTGCCAACCAAAATTGCCATGTGAGAAATCCTCTCGGTTCAATAGTCAAATGCGAATTAAAACAAGGCGGCGGTCAAAAGGTTCAACGCACGGCGTGAACAATTTTTTCTGCGCCGTCGCTCATGGAGTTGGCTGCGATAATGTTGAGACCGGAGTCCCCCAAAATCTTTTTGCCCAAATCCACATTTGTTCCTTCCAGACGCACAACCAAAGGAACCTTCAGTCCCAGTTCGCGCGCAGCAGCAACAATCCCGTTGGCGATAACGTCACATTTCATGATGCCGCCGAAGATGTTCACAAAAATTCCGCGCACTGCGGCGTCTTTGAGAATGATCCGGAAGGCCTGCGTGACAGTTTCCTGATTTGCACCGCCTCCGACATCGAGGAAGTTTGCAGGCTGACCGCCCTTTTGTTTGATGATGTCCATCGTGGCCATCGCAAGTCCCGCACCGTTGACCAGACATCCGATATTGCCTTCAAGAGACACATAGCTCAGGCCGAATTTGGAGGCTTCAAGTTCGCGTGCATCTTCTTCTTCGTAGTCGCGTAGATCCTGAATTTCGGGATGACGGAACAGTGCGTTTTCGTCAAACGCCATTTTGCAGTCGAGGATTTGCATCTGACCGTCTTTTGTGACGGCAAGAGGATTGATTTCTATCATTGAGCAGTCATACGCCATGAATGCGTTGAAGAGTCCGCGCAATGTTTTGTCAAATTCTTTTGCAAGCGGTCCGGTGAATCCGAGTCGGGCACACATCATGCGGACTGTAAAAGGCATCAGTCCGACGGTGGGATCGATATTTGCCGTAACGATTTTCTCGGGGTGTTTTTCGGCGACTTCTTCAATGTCCATGCCGCCTTCCGTAGAGGCCATGACGCCCACCGAGTCGGCTTCGCGGTTTACGACAAAGCTCAGATAGTATTCTTTGGCAATGTCTGATCCTTGTGCCACGAGGACTTTGTGAACCTTTTTTCCGAGGTGACCGGTTTGCGGAGTAACAAGCTGCATACCGATAATTTTGCTCGCCCAGTCGCGGGCCTCTTCGGGAGTGCGTGCGAGCTTGACACCGCCGCCCTTGCCTCTGCCGCCGGCATGGATCTGCGCTTTGACAACGCTGAGACTCTCGGAGCCGAACGAGCGCGCAGCCCATTCAGCTTCTGTCGCCGTGTGGCAGAGTTTTCCTTTGGGGATATTCAGGCCGAATTTCGCAAGCAGCTCTTTGGCCTGATATTCATGGACGTTCATGCATGCACTCCTCGATGGTAACGGATTGTGACCGCTGCCGCGCAGTGCGCGGGGCGTTTATTCGCCGGTCACGTTGTCCGGCAAAAACCTTACACAAAAAACAAAAGCCCCGCTATTGCGGGGCCTCTGTATCAACGCGGTATAAACAGCTTCCGGCCGTTTTCACAACGGCCGCATGATTTACATCATGCCGCCGTAGCCTGCGCCTGCTCCCGGTGCCGGAGCTGCCTTGTCGTCTTTCGGACGTTCAGCAATCATGCACTCGGTTGTGAGCAGCAGTGATGCAACCGAAGCTGCGTTCTGGAGTGCAGAACGGGTGACTTTGGTCGGGTCGATGATGCCGGCAGCAACCATGTCTTCGTACTTCTCGTCTTTTGCGTTGAAGCCGAAGGTTGCCGCGGTGTTTTCGCGAACCTTTTGCAGAACAACAGAAGGCTCCTGACCTGCGTTGTTGGTGATCTGGCGAAGAGGCTCCTCGACTGCGCGGAAAATAATATCCACGCCGAAACGCTCGTCGCCTGTGACTTTTTCACGCAGCGCGGGAAGAACTTTTTGAGCGCGGATGAGAGCAACGCCTCCGCCGGGGACGATGCCTTCTTCAACGGCAGCGCGGGTCGCGTTCAGCGCGTCTTCAACGCGGGCCTTCTTTTCCTTCATTTCAGTTTCGGTTGCCGCACCGACGCGGATAACTGCAACGCCGCCTGCGAGTTTGGCAAGACGTTCCTGCAGCTTCTCGCGATCGTAATCGCTGCTGGTGTCTTCAATCTGCTTGCGCAGCTGTTTGATGCGCGCTTCGATGTCTTTTTTGGCGCCCTGACCGTCAATGATTGTTGTGTTGTCTTTGTCGATGCGGATGCGCTTGGCTACACCGAGCTGCTCAAGCGTCGTCGTTTCGAGCTTCATTCCGAGTTCTTCGGAGATTACGACGCCGCCTGTGAGGACAGCGAGGTCTTCGAGCATCGCTTTGCGGCGATCGCCGAAGCCGGGAGCTTTGACCGCAACGAGCTTCAGGTTGCCGCGCAGACGGTTGAGAACAAGAGCTGCGAGAGCTTCGCCTTCAACGTCTTCTGCAACGAGAAGAAGAGGCTTGCCGGTGCGCACAACTTTTTCAAGGATTGGCACGAGGTCTTTGAGGCTGGAGAGCTTTTTGTCGAACATGAGAACGTAAGCGTCCTCGTAGTTGACTTCCATGCGCTCAGGTTCGTTGACGAAGTAGTTGGACAGGTATCCGCGGTCGAACTGCATGCCTTCGACGACTTCGAGGGTTGTGTCCATTCCCTTTGCGTCTTCAACCTGAATGACGCCTTCCTTGCCCACTTTTTCCATTGCGTCGGCAATGATGTTGCCGATTGCAGTGTCCGAGTTTGCGGAAATCGTGCCGACCTGTGCGATTTCGGTGCGGCTGTTGGTTGTCTTGCTGAGTTTTTTGAGTTCAGCAACAACGTCGGTCACAGCTTTGTCAATACCGCGCTTGAGGTCCATCGGGTTGTGTCCTGCAGCAACCAGTTTGACACCTTCGCGATAGATAGCCTGTGCGAGAACAGTTGCGGTCGTTGTTCCGTCGCCGGCAACATCGGAAGTTTTGGAAGCAACTTCCTTGACCATCTGTGCACCCATGTTTTCGAACTTGTCTTCGAGTTCGATTTCCTTGGCTACCGTTACACCGTCTTTGGTTACGTTCGGTGAGCCGAACGACTTGTCGATTGCAACGTTGCGGCCGCGCGGCCCCATGGTGATCTTCACTGCATCCGCAAGGATGTTGACACCGGTCAGGATTTTTTTGCGGGCGTCTTCGCCGAAATTAATCATTTTAGCTGACATAAAAAACTCCGTGTAACGAAATAATGTTTTTGAGCCGTAATTAGTTATTGATGATGCCCAGAATGTCATCTTCGCGGAGGATCAGATGCTCGGCGCCGTCGAGTTTGATTTCCGTGCCGCTGTACTTGCTGAAAAGAACGCGGTCACCGACTTTGATTTCCATCGGACGAACTTTTCCGTCCGCAAGAACTTTACCGCTGCCGACAGCGACGACGGATGCTTCCATCGGCTTTTCCTTGGCATTGTCGGGGATGAGGATTCCGCCGGCGGTTTTGGTTTCTTCCTCTACACGTTTAACGAGAATACGGTCTGCGAGTGGACGGACTTTCATGAGGCCTCCTGTTGAAAAGTGGTGTACCCATAACAAAAACTCGGGACTTTGCACAATGACCGGCCAAACTCCTCTGACGGCGTCATCTGCTTGGTCGAAAACCGGACGCGGCTGAACCTAAGCGGTGGCCTTCGGGTGTCAAGGCCGGTGGCTGGATGTTGGTCCAACTTGTCTGAATTACGGGTATTTCAGGATGGCAAACTAGAGCACGACGTGTTCTTTGTATTCGCCAAAGACCTTCCGGAGGGTGTTGCAGATTTCGCCTACGCTTCCGTAGGCACGCACCGCTTCTAGTATGTAGGGCATCAGATTGGCATTCGATTCCGCTGCTTTTTGGAGCGAATCGAGAGCCTGCTGAACGCGGGTGTTGTCGCGAGCGGCCTTTATTTGAGTCAGTTTTTGAATCTGATTTTCCTCGACAGTGCGGCTGACCCGCAAAAGCCCCTTGAGCGGAGGTTCGCTGACGGTGAACTTGTTGACGCCGACGATAATTCTTTTGCCCGACTCAATGTCCTGTTGGTAGGAATAGGCCGATTTTTGGATGGAAGCCTGAATGAATCCCTGTTCGATGGCAGGAACAACTCCACCGAGATCGTCGATTTTGGCAATCAGTTCTGCCGCCTCTTTTTCGATGCGATCGGTTGTCGCTTCGACGTAGTAAGAGCCCGCAAGCGGGTCGACGGTCTCTGCTACACCGGATTCGTGGGCAATGATTTGTTGGGTGCGCAACGCGATTCTTGCCGACTCTTCGCTCGGCAAAGCGAGTGCTTCGTCGCGCGAATTGGTGTGCAGACTTTGGGTGCCGCCGAGCACGGCGGCGAGCGCCTGAACCGTAACCCGCACAATGTTGTTGTCGGGTTGCTGGGCTGTCAGCGTTGAGCCTGCTGTCTGGGTGTGAAACCGCAGCATCAGGCTTTTCGGATTTTTTGCGCCGAACCGTTCGCGCATGATTTTGGCCCACAGCCTGCGCGCGGCGCGGAATTTGCCGACTTCCTCGAGCAGGTCGGTAAACGCATTGAAAAAGAAACTCAGGCGCGGGGCAAAGTCATCGACATCAAGTCCGGCATCGACGGCAGCCTGCACGTATGCAATTCCGTTGGCGAGTGTGAAGCCGACTTCCTCGGCCGCGGTGCTGCCGGCCTCACGAATATGATAGCCGCTTATGGAGATGGTGTTCCATTGCGGCACCTTCTCTTTGCAGAAGGCAAAAATGTCCGTGATCAGACGCATCGACGGACGCGGCGGAAAAATATAAGTTCCGCGTGCAATGTATTCCTTAAGAATGTCATTTTGAATTGTTCCGCGCAGTTTGTCGGAAGAAATTCCCTGCTTTTCTCCGACCGCGATGTACATCGCCAACAGGACACCGGCTGACGCGTTAATCGTCATTGAGGTCGAGATTTTGTCGAGCGGAATTCCCTTGAGCAGAATTTCCATATCGGCAAGAGTGTCGATGGCGACGCCGACTTTTCCTACTTCGCCGACGGCGTTGTCTGAGTCCGAATCATAACCGATTTGCGTTGGTAAATCGAAGGCAACACTCAATCCCGTTTGGCCATGGTCAAGCAAGTAGCGGTAGCGAGCGTTGGATTCTTCCGCGGTCGCAAATCCGGCGTATTGACGCATTGTCCAGAATTGGCTGCGGTACATGGTCGGATGCACACCGCGCGTGTACGGATATTCTCCCGGATTCCCCTGTCCGGCGGCGAACATATCCGGCGATTTCAGGTCGGAGGCCGTATAAAGTGCCGCCACGCCGGAATTCGACGCGGTTACAAACCGCTCTGCCCGCAATTTTGTTTTCGAAGAATTATCTGACACTGTCTGTTCCTTTTAAAAATTTGCCGCTCAGCCCGAAGATTTGGTTTTGGAGCGGCGGCCCGGAAATTCTGCCCAAAATTCTTCATTGAAGATCTTGTCAAAAGCGGCTTTCAGTTCGGGAAATTGTTTTGCGCCGCCGGCCGAATCAATTTGCACCGCGGTATCACGGCCCCACAGCAGCCGGCCGCTGTTGGTGTCCAAGAGGAGAAGACTGATTCCCACGCGCAGCGAGTACACACCTTTGCCGGTGTACTTTTCAAGCGAGGTAATGACCGGTATCAAAACGGAATCGGAATTTTGCACGGCCAGCGAAAACTGATTCAGCAGCGGCACCCAGCGTTGAGATTTCAGCAAACAATGTTTGTAAAAATCAAGAAAGTTTTTGCGTGATCTGCATTCCGGCGAAAGCAGCAAGGTTTCCCTCGCCGATCCGCTGTTGGCCAGTTGCCCCATCGAACGAATTTCTCCGTCTATATCCGAGGACAGCTTGGGGTTTGCCCTGAGCGAAATCCGCACGGACTGAAAGGCGATTCCGTTGACTCCCGGTTGATTCCTGAAGGCTGCAAGAATGCGGGACTCGACTGAATCGGTCACTTCGCCCGAGAGCAGTGAGGCAGGATCCAGAGATCCTTTCTCGCTCGGATGGGGAATCGTCAGCGGCGGAAATGCGGCAATTCTTGCAGGGTTTAAGGCAATCGCATCGGGCTGTATGCCCTGCCGGAGAGGCTGGGTTGTCGTGCATGCTGAAAGGCTGCCGAGTAAAACCCCGAATCTCCAAAAAAATTTCTGAATTTTCATGGTTTATCTCCTCACAGCCGGACATCAGTCAGCAAAATCATCCGACCATAGCGATTCGGCTGCTTTTTGTCATGTGATTGGCATGGGTAGTGTTCGTCGGGCTGTGTTCCGCTCCGCCGGCTAAACTCGGGGGAGTGCGGGCGGATGCCCCGATGTCCCGAATTTGCAGAGTGGGGGCGGAAAAATGCGCCGGCGAGTGTTACATCAAGCTGCAGTCACGGCTGTGTGTCTTGCTGCAGTTGCCCAAGCTCAGGCCCAGCACGTCATCTCGATCGCTGACGTTGTTGAACGGGTCATGCACGGAGTGGTGAACGTCAGGACTCAGGATAAGCCGCACAGTGCCAAGGGCGAAGACTCAGCCCGTGAGATTCCTGCAGAAAAAAAGTCGCCTTTGGCTCTTGATCCGTTTTTCAAATTATTTGTCGCACCGGCTGAAGTTCTTGGCCAGCCTCAACCCCGCTCGCGCGGATCGGGTTTCTTTTTTCAAAGTTCTTCCTTTGTCGTGACGAATTATCACGTTGTCAGTTCTGCCGAAACCATTGAAGTTGTTCCGGCCAACCAGCAGTGGGGTCTGCCGGCAAAACTGGTCGGCTTCAACAAACAGGCTGATCTGGCACTGCTCAAGCTCGACCGGCCTTGGTCGCGCGCAAAGGTTCCAAAATTCGGAAGCAGTGAAAAGGCAAGAATCGGTGAACCGGTGTTTGCAATAGGAAATCCGTTCGGTTTTGGTCACACTGTGACGTCCGGCTTGTTGTCCGCAAAAGGCAGAACGATCGGCGAAGGGCCTTATGATGATTTTCTGCAAACCGACGCCGCAATCAATCCCGGCAATTCGGGCGGACCGCTGTTTAATATTCGCGGTGAAGTTATTGGCATAAATACTGCCTTGCTGAGCGATGCGCGCGGCATTTCATTCGCCATTCCGACAGACGTTGCCAAGCCGCTTCTTGAGACGCTGCGCAGACCTGCAGGTTTGGCGAAGATGAGCTGGTTGGGAATAAATTTGACCAATTTGGGCTCGCGGCGGGACAGTGAAGGCGCTTTGGGAATAAAAATTCAAAACGTCTTTTCCGGATCGCCTGCAGAAAAAGCAGGACTCGCAGCGGGAGATATCGTGGTCGCCGCCAACGGTCAGCGTGTTCTGGATGTTTCCGATTTTCACGGGCTGATGAACAAAACCCGTCCCGGCCAGAAAATTCAGCTGAAAGTTTTTCGCCGCGACAAGACCGATCAGGTTGATCTCGTGGCAGGGAAATTGCCGCGTGAATTTATGACCGAAAAAAACAAATCTATTCATTACTGAGTGCGAGGAGTTGTTCCGCCGTTTTCTGAATTAACGGATGCGGATCCTGCGCACGCGCATTGCAGATGCTTTTCCACAAAATATTTTTTTCGGCATAAAGAGAATAAAGCGCATTCCGCACAAGGCCAGCATATTTGGCCCGTGTCATGGCCGATCCTCCGAACCATTCTTCATAACGGGCCTGAGTCATCGAAGCCACATCTGCCGCGGTTATTTGACCGAGAGAAGCGACGGTTGTCTGAAACGGCCTGATGGTGGCAAGCGGAAGAGTTACCAAGTTGTAAGGACATACCTCCTGACAAATGTCACATCCGTAAAAGCGGTCTGAAAAATGCGGAAGATATTTTTCTGCGACCGGATCGCGGTGCTCGATTGAAAGATAGGAAAGACATTTGTTCGCGTCGAGGTGCCGCGGAGCGATAAGGGCCTGCGTCGGGCAGGCATCGAGACATCGGGTACAGTCTCCGCAAGACAATTCCGAGATGGCATCGGCCGCCGGCGGCTTGCTGCCCGCAGGATCTGCGACGGCCTCAAAGGGTGCAGTGAGCAGCACGTGCGATATGAAAAAATAACTTCCGGTTCCCGGTCGGATCAGCATCGTGTTTTTCCCGATGAATCCAAGCTGCGCAATACGTGCATGTGCCCTGTCCAGAAAGGGCAAAGAATCAGTGACGACTCTCCGGCTTATTTTATGAGTGATGAGACCGGCGGCCTCTGCCTCCGTTTCCCAAAGAGAGAGCGCCGCATCGAGTTCTCTGCGGATGGCTTTGTGGTAATCCGGCACGCGCGCATATCGGGCGGTTTTGTTCAGGAGAACATCAGCGTCCGCCGGTTGTCCGGCGGAGGTTTTTTTTCCGCGCGTTCTTTCCCCTGCAGCGTAGGGAATAATAACAGAGAGAATGGATTTGGTGTCCGGTAAAATCAGATTCAGGTTTTCACGGGCTTGAATATTGTTTCCGAGAAACTGCATTCCTGCATGGTGACCTTCACTGAGCCACGTTTTCAGAAAATCGACGTCTTTGGTCAGTTCTTCGGGGATCTGATTCTTTGCGAATAAAGATTGCCATTGTTTGACGTTAAGTACTGAGGACCATTCAATGCCCGCATTCCTGAGGATTCCGGAGAGCAGCGGATGCGGCTTTGCAATATCCATTTTCAGCTGCCGGCCTGATTTTTTTCGGGCGGATGAAGATGCCGGTGCATTCCCGGAGTTGTTCTCGATTTACTCAGATTTTCCTCATCGGCCGGATCAACATGTACAACAACGTCCGCACCGAATTTATTTTCGACGGTGTGTTCGATCAGCTCGCTGATTTCGTGCACTGTCCGGAAATCAAGATGAGCAGGCAGTGTGATGTGGAGGTCAAAAAAGTATTTGTGTCCGCTTCTGCGCCCGCGAAAATTATGGACATCAATCACCTGATCATTGCAGGCGCTGATGGCCTTGAGAACATCTTCCTTGAGGTCATCCGGCAGGTCATGATCGAGCAGGTCGTCAACGCTTGACGAAACGAGTTTGTATCCCCCGCGTCCGATGAGAATCGAAAAGACTGCGGCAATGAGCGGGTCGAGCCACTGGATATCCGTCAGCGCAATGGCCGCAAGGGAAGCCGCACTCGCGAGATTGGCCGCAACGTCCGTCCGGTAGTGTTCGGAATCAGCCTTGAGAGCGGGGCTGTTGTATTTTTGGGATGATTTTTGCAAGCCGGCGGTGATTGCGACACTTGCCAATGCAGCCGCGACAAAAAAACCTGCGGTAGGCCACGGATGTTCAATGACTTCGATTTTTCCGCGAAGAGTCTCCCAGAGTTTTTGTCCGCTGGAAAAAATAATCAACACGGCTCCGCCCAAAATCAGGCCGCCCTGTGCCAATGCGGCGATGGACTCGGCTTTGCCGTGGCCATACGGATGATTGCTGTCGGGTTTCTGGCGGGCGAAGTGGATGACCTTTTGGTTGAGGGTGCTGACGCAGACATCCAAGGCGCTGTCCCATGCCGACAAAGCGACGACCATGGATCCGGTTACGAAAAACAGAATGAGTTTACACACGGCCAGAAGCCCTGCTCCCGCTGCAGCCCAGATCGCTGCGTTGCGGGCGCCGTTGATTTCCTGATGACCGTCTGCAACCTGAACTGGCGGATGCTGATGCGGGAAAGGTTGTGTCATCCGTGAATACTCCGCGTGCAATTTCCCACTTTGTTTCCCGCTGGTCACGATTTCCGCGGCGGCAAAAACACTCTGCGGTAAATGGGAAGATTCTTTCCTGTGAATAGTGCCTCAAAAACCGTTGTGTAGGGAAGCGGCTCGAGATGATCCGGAAGGGCATCCGGTGCGGACTCCGCCCAACCTTGGTTTTCAAGAGTCAGACGGACGTTGGCAAAATAGTCTTCGCTGTCGGTTTTGAACCAGAAGAATCCATCCGGTTTGAGTTTTCGTGCAAGAAGCTCCAGAAAGGGTCCCTGCAGCAGACGGTTTTTCAGCTGTTTCTTTTTGGGCCACGGATCGGGAAAAAAAACGCAGACTCCGGCGAGCGTTCCGTCGGGGATTTCGGCAATCGCAGCCCGCGCGTCGCTGATAAGGATTTTGGCATTTTTAATGTTGAGGTTTTTTATCTTGCGCGCAGTTTTTACAACGCGCTTATATGTGATGTCGATCCCCAGAACGTTCCATCCGGAATTGTGATTTGCAAATTCGAGTACGTTCTTTCCCATGTAGCAGCCGATCTCGATGAGCAGCGGCTTGTCGGCATCATCGAAAACGGCTGCGTTTTTTTCCGCCCATTCGGAACCCGTGAAGAGAATATTTCCATACTCCATGGCCTCATGGAGATAAGGATTGAAGTGTTTGTCCGGAGCGGCATCGCCCTTTTTCATCCGTTCGACCAGTAAGCCCGCTTGTCTCATCTGCTTTCCGTCCTTTGCGATCCGCACAATGCCTTGCAATTGAGCTCCGGCATTCGTCAAAATCACCGTAAATACTGAAAATCTTGCACTCAAACGAGCGCAGGACCGTTCCGAAGCCACTTTCGGAAGTACGACGTACACAAGACGTCCGGAGGGAGCCATAATGAGGCTTGTCTGTAGACTCAAGCACGGATTGAGGGATGGGGCCGCGGCCGCGGATTCTCTGCTGTCCGCCCACACGGGATCGGTTAAGGCTCTGTTATTATCGAGCATTTTTTTGGCACCGGCGGGTTATGGGAAACCCTCGGAGGGCACATGCGGGGCGGATGCGCTGAGTGCTCTTCCCGACAGACCGGTGGCTTTGAGCAGGGTCGAGCGCGCGGATGACGGTTCGGTCAGGGTTGCATGGCCTTTGCGGACGAGTCCGGAAGACGCCGAGGACACCGGATTGCCGCAAACCCTGCAGACCGGATCCGAGTTCGATGTGCTGCGCTGCCTTCCCCCCGGCCGTTGGGTTGCGCTGGGCCAAGGCGAAGTTCTCAACCGCAACGGAGCGACTGTTGAGGGATTGCTGACGGCAGCCGGTTCAGCAAAGTCCGTTGATCGCGGAGTCAGCGATGAGCTTGTCGCCTCGGGGAACCTTCATCCCACCCCGATGGTCGGAGACATGGTGGTCGTCCGCCGCAAAGAGATCCGGCAGGTGAAAAAGATAATGCCGCGTGTGACGATTCCCGTCAGCCAGCTGTTTGCGGGTGCGGAGTCAGACGGTGCTCGGCTTGAGTTAACTTCAAGCGGACAGGAATCGCTGCGACATCTCCTGAATGAAAAGTTTGCCGAGGCACACGGCAAGCTGTTGATCGAAGTTCATGCGCAAAGAACCGGTTCACGTCAGCAGCTGCGTGCTGAAACGGCGCAGCGCGCGGAGAGTATTGAACGATTTTTGCGCTATGAATTCGGGATTGCCAAAGATCAGCTGGTTACTGTCGGTCACGGGTCAGACGGGTATGTGCCCGGATTTGTTCCAACGGGCAAAGAATCGGACTTCGTTGTGCTCAGAATGTTTCCGATGGCAGCACGCTGATTATTTTTTCGGCAAACAAAAAACCGGTCCGTTTTTTGCGGACCGGTTTTTTGTTTGCATCTTCTGTTTTACTTGATCACTTCGGCAGCTTCGTCGGCACTCATTTCTTTTCCGGTAGGAATCGAGTCCAGTTGGTTGGACGAAACGTCAAGAACGCTTTTGCCCCTGTCCGAGAATCTTTGCTGCACTGATATGGGCAATTCCCTGATCGGTCTTTTTTGACAATTGGTGATGAAGAAGAGCTGGGAATAGAAAGAAACAACGGTGTTGTTCAGTTGTTTGCAAAGGTTTTTGCCATCCTGTTTTTTGGCTGTTTTGTCGGGCAGGGCCTCGAGCTCCTCGGTTGAAGTCACCGGCTTGGTCGTCTTGCTGCCGAGGGTTGTCAGCGCAGAGTCACCGACAATTTTGTAAAGGGCATTGACCTCGCGGTCGTAGCTGCCTTCAAGCGGTTTTCCGAGAGGGATTTTTTCGATCTGATCCGGAGCAACGATAAGCACCGGATTGTTGCGCCTGTTGTGAGCCTGCAGTTCGACGTAGCTGGAAAAAGGCCTCTTCCTGCATGCTTCGATGAAGAAATAATCCGCGCCGGTGGTGGTCACGTACTTGCCGTTGAGGTCTCTGCATGAGGAGGACGAACTTTTGGCAGAGCCTTCCGTTCCGGCATAGGCATCTCCAAAAGGAATAAGGCGGTAAACATGTGCGGGAATCTCGGCAACCGGCCGTTTCTTTTTGAAGACGAGTTCATTGAGAAGCTCAGGGTCTTCAACGGGACGTTGAACGCATCCGCTCACCAGAGCAGCCGAGTCGTAGTAGGTAACGACCTTGCCTTCGAGGATTCGGCAGGCCTCCTGTTTGGTTTTGATTCCTTCGAATTTCTGGACGGCTCTCATTTCGAGAGGGATCTTCTCAAGGAGGTCCGTCTTTTTGCCTGCGGGCTTGTCGCGCTTGGCAGCTGTCTTTGCCGGCGGCAGCGGCAAATCGATTTTGCTTTCTGCTGCCGGAGTTGAATTTTGCAGGTCTCCGGCAGAACTGTCATGCGGAGCCGGCGGGATGATGTCCAGTTTGGGTTCCTGAGTCTGGGCAAAAGACTTGGCGCGTTCCGCAAATATCGCAATGCAAATCAGCGTGCTGAGGGCCGGAGCCAGTTTGGGTTGGCGTTTGACGAGTTCTTTGAGTGCACTCACGTTTTGACTCCCTGTAAACGGGCGACTTTTCTCTGTCCGGTCTTCGGTTGCATTGGCGCTCTTCTTGAGCCGCGGGGAGTCACATGTCAGACTTCCCCAAGCCCGCGAATGCGGCTCGGAAACAAGGGGACTTTCGCTGAATGAACTCAACCCGCGCGTCTCAATACGACCATCAGATGCAATACCGCGACAGGTCTGAGATTATCGTTGATGTTCAGAATTTTCACAAGTCTTACGAAGGTCGCTCAGTGCTCAGCGGCATCGATCTCAAGATGAAAAAAGGCGACCATTTGTCGATACTCGGTGCAGGAGGCAGCGGAAAAAGCACGCTCCTCAAGGGAATGCTGGGTCTCGTTCAGCCTGACCTCGGCCAAGTTTCGCTCTTCGGGCAAAATATCTTTCAGCTCGGCCGGCAGGAACGGAATGCCCTGCTCAACAGAGTCGGGATGGCATTTCAACTGGGCGCTCTGTTTGACTTCATGACCGTTCGCGAAAACATCCTTTTTGCGATGCACAATATGACAAGTCTACCTGATTTTGAAATGGAGGAACGGGTACACCGCATGCTCGCGAGCGTGAATTTGCCTGCGGCCGCGCGAAAATTGCCAAGCGAGCTGTCGGGAGGAATGCGGCGTCGCGTAGGCATCGTCCGTGCGCTGTCGACGTCACCCGATCTGGCGTTGCTCGACGAACCGACGGCGGGGCTTGATCCTGTGACGTCGGCCGTCGTGATCGATATGATTCACAAACTCGCAGCAGAAATAGGCAGTAGTTTGCTTTGTGTCACGTCGAGCGTTGAGGTGGCTTTCACCTTTGCCCGTCAGGTTGCCATTTTGAACGGCGGTCGGTTAGTTGCAAAGGGGACTTGGAAAGAGTTGCACGAACTCAACGATCCGCGGATCACTGAGTTTTTGGACATTCGCGGCTATACTCCGCCGGAATTTGACGGAATTAACGGGAAAGAGAATGCCTGACCTTAAAAAAGACAACCGCAGCGGGTTTCAGCCGGCCTCAGCCATCAGCTGCAGAGGCGTAAAAACTCATAATTTGAAGAATCTCAACATTGAAATTCCGATCGGCCGCTGGGTCGCTGTTACGGGTGTCTCCGGAAGCGGAAAAAGTTCTCTGGTTTTTGATACGATTTATGCAGAAGCCCAGCGCCGTTTTCTTGAGACTTTGGGGACCTACGAACGGCAGTTTCTTCAGGGACTTCCGGCCGGCGATTTCGACGCAATTGAAAATGTACCTGCAGCGGTAGCGCTTAAGCAGACCAACAGAGCGACTGATCCCCGATCGGTGATTGGAACCAGTGCTGATATTTTTGATCCCCTGCGCATCTCGTTTGTTTCGCTGATGGACGACAGTTGTGCACGCTGCGGATCACCTGCTGAAACACATGCCGTGCACGAACTCGTCGGACGGCTGGAAGACGATTTCAGGAAGGCTGCCGGCAAAGAAATCTACAAGGTTCTTGCCATTCCGTTTGTGTTGCCTGCCGGTTTAAAGGAACGCCGCACTGTACTCGAAAGTTTTTCTCTTGAGGGAATGACCAAGATTATTATCGCAGGTGTTCTTGAGGATATTGATGATTTCAAGGGCGACAAAAAACGGGTCGAACTGGCTCCCGACGAAATAATGGTTGTTCTTGATCGCATGTCTTCGGATATTTCGCCGGAGGAACTGCGCAACCGCACTGATTCGGTCTGGAGTCAGGTTCGCTTTTCCAACCGTTTTTCAAATCTCCAGCTTCTTGATTTTGATCCGGACAACGAGCAGGTCAGCAAGGAACACGTCTTTCGTGTTCAGCCCTTTTGTCAGCGCTGCAATGAAACAACTCAAATTATCCAGTCGGGCGATCTCGACTGGCAAAGCGTCTTGGGAGGATGCAGGACCTGCCGCGGACTGGGCAATGTGCCGGTTCTGGATGAAAATAAAATTATTCCCGATCCGCGTCTCAGTTTGCAGGAAAACGCCATTAAGCCTTGGTCAAGCGATGTTTATGGCTGGATGAATGACGAGCTGATCAGGGCCTGCCGTTCGTCGGGCATTCCTGTGAATACTCCGTGGTCAAAGCTGAGTGCGGAACAGCGCAAAATTATTTGGTCCGGAGGTGCTGAACCGTCTGCCGGAGCGGCACGCTCGCGCAAAAAACAGAGTTTTGTTTGTATCGAAGAATTTTTTGCGGCCCTGGAGGCCGAAAGGTACAAGCAGCAATCAAGAATCATGCTGGCCAAATACAGGCGTTACGTCACTTGCACCGACTGTCAGGGCAGTCGTCTCGGGCCGGCCGGCCGGCAGGCGCGTTGCAATGGAGTTCCGTACGGCGAATTGATGCACGGAGAAATTCGTCTTGTTCACGACTGGATGCAGCGGGTCGAACAAATTCCTCAGTACAAGAATAAACTGAGCGGTCTGCGTGAAATTTGGGAGGAACTTGCCCGAAAAATTGATTTGCTGATCCGTCTCGGCTTGGGTTCAAGCACACTCTCCCGCCGCTGCAAGACACTCAGCGGCGGCGAATATCAGCGGGTCCTGCTCACCCGCGTGATCGGCAACGGACTGACAGACTCTCTCTACGTGCTCGATGAACCGAGTATCGGCCTTGGACGGGCTGAAATTCCCGAACTGGTCAAATGCCTCAAGGAATTGCGCGACCTCGGCAATACTGTGCTCATGGTCGAACATGATCCCGAGCTCATTCGGCAGGCTGACGTCTGGTTCGAACTTGGTCCCGGCGGCGGGAGCCGCGGCGGATCGCTGGTTCCTGCCGAGGGAAAACAGCCTTTGTCGGTCGTTCTTGATTTCGACGAACTGGGTGAAGACAAACCGATCCGGCGTCCTTCAGGCGATGCGCTCAGCCGTGTAGCGCAGGTCAGTCATGATGTCGTTCTCGAAGGTTTTTCGATGCACAACTGCAAAGATCTTCAACTCAGGATACCCCTCGGAGCGCTGACAGTTGTCGGCGGCCCCAGCGGGGCGGGCAAGTCGACGTTGATTCACTGCGGACTGGAAGCCGCATTGGAGTGGTGCACCGATACCGGCCAATTCTCGAATAACCGTCTGGATGCCGATGAAGGGCGGGGAATATGGACTTCTCTCGGCCTTCCGAAGAATTTTTTGGAAAATAATGACATTGTCAGTGTCGAACAAAAAGCCATGCACCGGACTATTACCAGTGTGCCTGCGACAGTGTTGGGCCTCATGGATGTTTTACGTAAAAACTTTGCGCAAACTCCGGAGGCCAAAAATCTCGATTTCATGGCCAGTGACTTTTCATTCAACGGTGCAGGTGCCTGCGGCGAATGCAACGGCAAGGGTTTTATCCGCGAAGATTTGTTCTTTCTGGGTGAGGTCGACAAGCAGTGTCCGGAGTGTCTCGGCGGACGATACCGCAATGATGTTCTTGCAGTCCGCTGGCGTGGAAAAACAATTCGCGAGTGGCTGGAGACCAGTCTGGAGGATTGTCATCAGACTCTCGGTCAGGAAACCGGTTTCGCAAAACCCCTGAACATTGCCGTCAGGCTTGGACTCGGACATCTTCCTCTCGGCGTGCCGACGTCGTTTATGTCGGGCGGAGAGGCTCAAAGGCTGCGGCTGTGTTCGGCACTGACAAAGGGTTCAAAGCGTCTTTTTTGCATACTGGACGAGCCGACACGGGGACTTTCTGAAAAAGACGTGGGTCAGTTGCTCAAAACATTGCGGGATCTGACGCGACAAGGGCATACATTTGTGGTGGTTGAACACCATCAGGCTTTTCAGGAGCTCGCTGACCAGCTGATTTTGCTGGGACCCGGCAGCGGTGCAGAGGGTGGACGGATCGTTCGGCGGGAAATCAGTACGGCTCAGCAGGAGGTTTAGGCGGTGGCAAAGTGGGGTCAGCGGGAATTTCCGATTTCAAAAATACTTGGTGTCGAATCCAAGCAGATCGAAGTTGTTAACCGAAAAACCGGTGATACGTTCGTCGAGAAAGTATACGGCGACGATGTGATGAAGGTTTTTTACGGCCATCCCGTCGGGCTGGCGGTGACGAGCAGGATGCTGACCAGCCGCGTTTTGAGCAATGTCTACGGCGCATACAATGACTCTGCAGCGAGCAAGCATAAGATTGAAGACTTTGTGCAGGCGCTGGACATTGATGTGGCCGAGTGCAGTAAAGACTTGGTGGAATACGTCAGTTTCAATGACTTCTTTGCCAGAAAATTGCGTGTCGGCGCTCGCGAGGTGACGCAGTCGGAAAAGGGAGTGGCTTCGCCCGGTGACGGTCGTCTTCTGGTTTTTCCGAAAATTACCGAGACCACATTGTCTTACGTAAAGTGGGCACCGATTCATTTGTTTGACCTGTTTAACAAAAGTCAGGAACTCGCGGATAAATTCAGAGACGGAGCGTGCGCGGTGCTTCGACTTTGTCCGTCGGATTATCACCGGTTTCATTTTCCGATTTCAGGGAAGGTGGGAATCACCAAGACTGTTCCGGGGCTTTTGCACAGCGTCAGCCCGTATGCCCTCGAACAGGGGCTGCCCGTCTACTGCATGAATAAAAGAACAATATGTGAACTTAAAAATAATGATATGGGCACCGTTTTGCTGATGGAAGTCGGTGCGATGTTCGTGGGGTCGATTGTTCAGACCTACAGGGCGGGAACTCAGGTTCAGCGCGGCGACGAAAAGGGCTATTTTAAATTCGGAGGAAGCACATGCGTGCTGTTCTTTGAAAAGAATTCGATAGCTTTTGATCCCGATTTGCAGTCGAATTCGGAAAAGGGTCTGGAGACTCTCGTCAAAATGGGCGAGCAGATTGGCGTTTCGGTGCGGTGAGCGGATGAACGGAATCAGGTTCTTAAAATTGGAGGGCCCGACTTCCGGACTGCAGCCGGGCCGCCTGCCCGATGAGGCGTTTTCGATTCCAAGCTACATTCTCAACTTTCCGCATATCTTTGAGCCGTCTTCGTCTGCGCAGATCTTTGCAGGCATGGATGAATCAGGCGAGATTGTTGCGATGTGCGCAGCGGATACGGAATTTTGGAGTGACCCTGTTCCCCTGAGAGGGGCATGTATCGGAAGTGTTGCCGTTCATCCCCGATTGCAAAAGCGCGGAATCGGACGCGGACTCCTGACGTGGGCGACCGGTTATTTGCATTCCTGCCGGCAGCACGATTTTATTTATCTTTATTCCGATCAGCCTCGATTTTATGAAAGTCTTGGATTTCGAAAATGCGGCACCGAGAGGTTGTTTACGTTGCGGGGTCTTTCACTTCCGCCGGCTGACGGCAAATTTAAATTCCACAGACCCGTCTTTGCCTCTCAATTGTCGGACGGACAAAAATTGAGTCTCTGGCATGCGTTGGAACGCGGGCGGTTAAAGGGAGAAAGTCACGCGCAGTGGTGGAAGTTTTGTGAGGTTTTAAAAATTCCGGACATGCTTGTCAGCTGGGTCGGAGACTCGCGGGATCACATTCTCGCCGGCGCGTTCATCGGCAAGGGCGTTGATTTCAAGTCAGTCATTCACACTTTTTTTGCAATTGATGACAGTGCACTGCAGTCGTTCCGGAGTTCACTGCAAAATCTGATTGAGGAGACCGGAGTTGATTTGCTCGCTGCTCCCGGACTTTGGGCTTCGCGTCTTGCGGGTCACATGACTGAATCAGTCAGTCAGCCGCTCTGCCTTGTCTTGGAAAATTCAAATCACCTTCCGGATGCCGGCCTTTTGATCGACGCACAAAAGATTTACCCGCGCGCCTTGTTCAGCAGCTGATCAAAAAGTTTTATTTTTTTCTGAATTTTTTCATCGCCTGTAATCCACATCTGATTTTCGGTGATGATCACATCCACAGGCCGGTCGTGCGCTTCCTTCGGAATTGCGGAAAATTCCAAAAAATGACTCTCAGGCACGCAGGCAACCAGCAGACATTGTTCACCGTGGCGGGAAATAAACCGATCATAATAGCCGCCTCCGTAGCCAAGCCTGCTTCCGCTTTTGTCGGCGGCAAGGCAGGGAGTGAACACAACCCAAGGAGCAGCCGCAGCCTGCGGGAATTTTTGAGCGGTCGTCTCAGCAGGAAGAACAGGCAGACCGCGTTTGTCTTTTGGCCAGTTTTCAACGTCGGAGGACAAGGAAAACCATTCAAGTTCACGCTCGGGCAGCATGGCCGGCAAGAGCCAGCGGACAGTGGAAGTGTTTAGCTGCTCTGCGGCAGGAATCAGATTCAACTCCGAATTTATCGGCCAATATGCCGCACAGGCGAAGCTTCCGGAGCATATATCAGTCTCATCCGGAACAAGGCCGTGCCGGTGCAGGAATCGGGAGAGTTGCCGCAGGTGTCCGGCCCCCCAGTGCAGCCCTTGGGCCACCGAATCTTGCTTGAGTTTTTCACGGGAATCCCGCAGGATCTTGCGTAGTTCGCCTTTGCGTTCGGCTGCAAAAGGTTGAGCTTGTCCCTCGACCTGATCTGCGTTAAGCCACCGGTTCGTTACCCGTGTCCCTAAATTAAGGAAAGCAAACATGACAACACCTGCCTCAATCGCGGAAAGAGCATTTGGCAACGGCCAGTACTACCTCGTGGACGTCGAAACCGTTGTATCGATTTACCGTGAGGCGGGCTACGATGTCGATAATGAAGACGAGGAAGTTCCCAACGTTCTGACAGTCGACGGTCAGGAGTGCTTTTTCACCGGAGATCTCGTCAAGCGCAACAACACATATTACGAGATTGTGATCGCGGCCAACGGATTCAACTGGGATGAAGTTGAGTCTGATGCCGAATTCGACGACGAAGAGTGAAGTTTCAGGTGCTGGAACTCGTCTGGTCCGGCAAATCTGATTCGGCCCTGCGCGCACACGTGCCGCCGGATCACGGCGGGCTGGTGCCATGGTTGCCCCAAAGCCCGCTGTTGTCAGGAGCAATCAGCACTCCACTTTTGCCCGACCTGCCAAGTCACAGAATTATTGCCGGTGACAACCTTGATGTTCTCAAGACGTTGAGGGTCGCAGGCGACAGCTTTGATGTGATCTACATCGATCCCCCCTACAATACCGGCAGCCCGCTGACCTACAACGACAAAAAAGGCTCAGGGCGGGAAGCGCGCGCAGGCGGCGCGTCGGCGGCATGGCTCAACGACATTTACCCGCGGCTGCTTGTTGCCCGCGAGTTGCTCGATGAAGCCGGCGTGATTTTTGTCAGCATTGACGACAATGAGGCCTGTCATCTTTTGACGGTCATGCGTGAAATTTTCGGTCACGAAAATCATCTGGGAACGATCAAGTGGCGCAGAAAAAGAAAGCCGAGTTTTCTCGACAGCCACATGAGTTCAGTCCTTGAATATGTGGTCGTCTTTGCAAAGAACAGCTCGGTTTGTCCGCGGCTGCTCGGTCGCCCGACCGAAGAATCCACACGCCCCGTCCTGAATGCATCAAACAAAATTGTCGGGAGAATTATTCCGGCAGGATTTCCCGCGCATTGTCCTGACGGTGAATATCCCGCGGGCGAATTTACAAACCGTTCATTGACGTTCCGGCTGCATGATCCGCTGAAAGTTGCGCAAGGCAAAGTTGAGCACTCTGTGCGCATCAGCGGTCCCTTTCGAATCCAGCAGGAGCTTTGGGAAAAAACCGGATTCATCACGCGGAATTTCGGGTTGCGACGGAGGGTTCTTGCTGAAGAGCAAAAGCGCCGGCACGCGGAGGACGACGGGACCGGCTGGCCGACAAATGAAGATGCACAGGATGAACTGCTCTCGGTTTTCGGTGAGCGGATCTTTGATTTTCCGAAGCCCGTCGGGCTGCTTTCACAACTTCTTTCGATGGTGCCTCCTCCCCGAGGCGGACGCACTCAGAGATGTCTGGATTTCTACGCAGGTTCGGGCAGCTTTTTGATTGCCGCACTTGAACAGTCGCGCGCAGACGGACTGGCGAGGAGTGTTGACCTCGTGCAGAGCCGCGAAAAGGCCCGTTCGGCAAGTGCGCATCAATTTTCCGACATCGCTGAAATTTGTGCTCACCGAGTCATGGCAGACAGCCGGCACCGCGGTTTTTCGCCTTCGTTTTACTTTCTTCAGTCCGTACATAAAGAATAGGTAAAGTGTGCAGTAATTGAGCACAGTCAGTCCTGCTATGCTGGCACAGGGCAGGGTATGATTATGACTGGGATCTGTCGAAATATTTTTGTCTGGGCTTGCGCATTCAGTGCTCACACCGCGCGCGCTGATGATGCATTAATTATTCGCGGAGATCAGTCTGCTTCGATGCTTTCTGATTTTCCGGCGGCCGTCAGCGATTCTCCGGATACGTTTTCGGTTCGTCCGCGAATGACAAAGAAAGATGAACTCGTTCTGCTGCTCGGCAATGCGGACTTGTTCATCACCCCGCCCGCAGAGACGCAACGTTCAGATGCTTCTGCCCAAATCAGCCGGAATCCGGATTCAGATAAAAAATCCAGCATCGGAGTACCTCCATGATTCAGGAAATGTATGAGCTGTTCAGACTTCGGGAACCGGTTCCCTACATTATTCTCGCGATATTTGCGGTCGGATGGGTTATCGTTTTTGAGCGTTTCATCGCGCTTCAGATTACCTACCGTCTGAATTTTGCAAAATTCAATCTGACACTCAGGCGAATGCTCGCGGCCGGAGATCTCGACAGGGCACGACAGTACTGCGCAGCATCAGGGAGCAGCGGTCTTCCTGTGATTACTGCCAAAGCCATTGAAGCGTATGAGACTGAAAATTTCAGGGTCAGAATGGTTGTCTCGGAAGAAACTCTGTCCTTTATGCCGCGCATTCGCCGGCGTATTTCCCAGTTGCCGAACCTTGCAGCCGTTGCAGTTCTGCTGGGTGCTCTGGCAGCCGTCAACGGCATTTGGCAGAGCTTTCAGATGGTCGACGGTCTGGAGCTGGGACTGAAGAGTTTTGCCTTCAGCCGCGGACTCAGTCATGCCCTGACACCCATTGCACTCGGACTGGGTGCATCTGTTTTTCTGATGATTCCCTATGGCGTACTTGATGCAATGGCAAGCCGTCTTGAGGGTGAAATTGAACACAGTCTGACTGTGATTTTGAATCTTCTTGCACCTGAAATGCAGCCCGTGTTTGCGCAGCCTGTGGCAGTGTCCCAGCCTGCGGCAGGAGAGATGGGCAAGGAGAAGGTCGCCGAAGCGGAAGAAGCTCCAGGAGTAAACGGAGGCTATAAAGATGTTGCCAGTGCAGAGAGGTCGGATCCCGTACCTGACGAGGAAGAGATCATTTGATCTCGCGTGGGGTGCATGGGCGGGAATACTGGCTGTCATGACCGCTGTCGGTGCTGCTCTGACAGGCTCGCAAATGTTGATGATGTATGCGCAGCCGCCGACGATGATTCTTGTGAAGTACCCGAGTCTTCCGCGGAGTTCGGGTGTGGATACGACTCAGCTGGATGCCGGAACTCCGGCGTTCTTTTGGGGAGCACAGGGTTTGGTTTTCGGAAAAATTTCCGAGGTGACCGCACCTCAGGCGACGGGCCGGCTCATCATGAAGAACGCAGAAGCCGGCGAAATAGGGAAACTGGAGTCTGAGCTTGAGAACTGGTTCAGAGAGAATTTGAGCGGTCCGGCCGAAGTTGTTGCCGTAGGAGAATCCATGCGCCGAAAACTCCGTCTGTCGTTTGCTGATTTGGCTGAATTGTCGCATGCGGTCGAAAAGATTAACGGGAAGGTTTTTTCGCAGCCGGTGCGCCCTAAAATTGTGAATTTGGATCTTGTGAATCCTATCTGACGGGGAATGGATGTTTACCGAAGGGACTCGACAATTCGGCATTTGGAAGGTGGGACATCCGAGTAAGTCCAGACATTCCGGCAGGCCTACGCAGGCTATTTTGCTGGCCTACGGATTTTGCGCATTTTTAACTTGGTTCATCTTTATTTTTACTCTTAAAATTCGCAGTGATTTTTTTCTGGTCGAAAGTCTGAGTCTCCCGCTTCATACGGTGACATCCGGTTACCGCGCGAAAAGTGTCACGTACCCCGCAAGTCTGACTCTCGGCGTGCGGCCGTCCGGAATTGAGGGAAAGCACCGGATTATTTTCGACAGCGGACATTCTTTTTTGTTTCCGGACGAGCGCAGTCAGCTGGAAACGGCAATCCGGAACAGGGTCAGTGATATTGAGCTGACAGCTTTGCTGAAAAAGAAATTGAGCGCAGGATTGGGGACGGTTGACGTCTGGGTGGATCGAAGAGTGTCCCTCAAAGAAGTTCAGCCGCTGGCCAAGACGCTTGTCCGCAGCGGGTTCGATACACTGCGCTACGCGGTAGATTCATCCGCTCAGAAACCGGCGGAGGCGCACTGATGGCAGCGGCGCTGACAAACAAATCGTCCGGCAAGTCGGTTGCCCAACTGTTTGTAAAAGTCTTTCAGGGACAGGCTCTGCAGTGTGAAGGCAAATTCAGCCTGACATCGTCTTCCGACGTCACGATTGGCAAATCCGCGTCCGCAGATCTTCTTATTCCGTTTGCCCCGTTCCCCACAGACCTGCGCCTGTTCAGGGGAACAAAATGGGGCGGCAAAGTGCTGCTTGATCCTCGTTTGGACGGATTTGTTTCCGACGGTCAGCGCTTTGGGACTGTGCGGGATTTCATTGCGCCTCGGGGTGCTTTGAAAGAACTTGCAACTGTGCTTGAGCCGCTTGAGGTTGATATTCCCGAGGGCAGCCGCGGGGCCATCGAGATTGCCGGTTACACAATTGTCTTTCGGGTTGCGAAGCCTAAGCCTCCGGCAGCAGTACAGAAAATAAAAGGCGCGCCGAAGGCGCCGTTTGCACTGCCGTACGGTCAGTCGACGTTTGAAAAATCGGGATTTATATTGGGTGTTGTCATGACAGTGCTGGTCATGGTGCCCGCGATGACGTGGATGAACAAAGCTCCGTTGAGCGAGTTCAGAAACATTTCCGATTTGTCGCCCTTTACCGCTGCCGGCATCATTCATCCGGACCACTTCCAGATTTTGCCGTGGGCTTATTCAACTGAATTCAATCCGGAACGAATCACAGACCATGCCGTGAAATGGGTGGATGATCTCAGACGTAAATGGGATGCCGAGGATGACGGGCGTGTTTATCATTCAAAAATTCCGGTCCTGAGCGGTTTTTCGGTGCCGAAGGATGCCCTCGAAACACGACGGAATTGGCAAAGCGCTCTGGACAATGCGTGGCGCAACGTACGTTCCGTGCGACAGAGTGCGGCTCCCGGCTCGTTCCTGAGCGGACAGAATGCCTATACTCCGTTTAGCGTCGTTGCCGCGGGCGGAGAAAGAGGTTCGCTTCCCGAGCGTGTGAAGGCACGGCTGGAGAGGCTTGATTCAGTGCATTATGCTGCCGTGACCATGCTCGAAACCGAGCACAAATACATGGCAGCATTTTTCAAAGAGCAGTCAGCAGAGATTCCCCAAATCTTTGATGTGCCCAAGGAGCCCGGCCTGTTTTTCCGGCTGGCTGAGAAAGCGTTTTTTACGGAACGAGAAAGTTTCCATTTTTCAGAGAGTTTTGCTGCTCTGGCAAGAAAAATGAGGTCAGAAAAAACAGAAAATAATTCGCAGCCGGATGAATTGCATGATGAAGCCCAGCCGTTCGTCTGGAGCGGTGATTCGCTGGTTCTTGCAAGCGGACTGAGCATGCCCAATCCGGCAGTCGACATTTCCGGAGGCACTGAAGAAAATCTTTTCAAAAATGCGAATTTGTCACTTGGAAAGATTGCTCCTCCTCCTCCGCCCAAGCCCGTTCCCGTCATCAATATGGCCGAGGTTGATGTTTTTGTCCGGAGCCGCAGTCCGGAAATCAAAGGCTGCTATGATCTTGCACTTAACCGGAACCCGAGGATGGGCGGGAGTATTCAGTGGAAGTGGACGATCGGCCTGAGCGGCAAGGTTATGCGTCTGCTGGTTGAACGGACAGATATTAAAGATAAGGTTTTCATTGGCTGCCTTCAGCGCAAAATCGGGGCGTGGACGTTCCCGAAACCGCTGAACGGCGCCGTTACAATTACTTTTCCTTTTCGTTTCGTGGTGCGGGAAAATCTCGACACCCTCGATAGGATGACACGTTAAAGGCAATTCATGAATAAGGCATTTCAGGTGATTCCCCTTGGGGGATGCGGTGAGATTGGAATGAATCTCACCCTGTGGCGTGTTGATGATTCTTGGTTTTTTGTTGATTGCGGGACTTTGTTTGCAGATGAAAATCTCCCCGGCATGGATCTTATTCTTCCGTCGATGGAGAATCAAGCCTGCGGCATGGCTGATTACCCACGGCCACGAAGATCATATCGGCGCGCTTCCTTATATGTATTCGGAATTTGAGGCACCGATTTATACCACCGAGTTCACTGCCGAGCTGATTAAGGAAAAATTCCGCGGACTGGGGCTGCCCCAACCGGAAATAAAGATTTGGCAGGTTTGGGAAAAGACGGTGTTCCGGCATGCTTCGGTCACTCCGTTTCCGGTCAACCACAGTATTCCGGATGCGTGCGGTCTGTTTTTTGAAACGAGGCACGGCAACCTGCTTCATACGGGGGATTTTCGCGTCGACCGTTCGGCTCCCGAGGGGTCTGTGACTTTGGACAATCTTGCGCGAATCACTGCCGGCAAAAAGACTTTGCTGATGACGTCCGATTCGACCAACGTTTTTGTTGCAGGCAGGGACATGGAAGAGCGCCGGATTGCCGAAAGTCTGAACGGACTGTTCAGCACAACTCAGGGACGCGTCGTTGTCGCAACCTTCGCAAGCAACATCTGGCGGGTCAAAAGTATATTTGATGCTGCCCGCGCCAACGGACGCCGCGTTCTTCTGCTTGGCAAGTCGTTGGTCAGAAACTATGAAATTTCGCGGCGTCTGGGTGTGATTGGCGATGTGGATGACGGTTTTGTCGTCACCGCCGATGAACTGAAAATGGTTCCTCCCAATGAACTCTGCATCATCTGCACCGGAACTCAGGGAGAGATGTTTTCCGGTGCAAACCGACTGGCGTTCGGCAGCGCCGAGAACATCAGGCTTGACGGAAATGATCTGGTTATACTGTCTGCCCGCGCAATTCCGGGGAATGAAAAATCAATCAGTGTGCTTATAAATCAGTTCTGGCGGCTGGGTTGTCAGGTGCTGACCGGAAAAAATGCGGACGTTCATGTCAGCGGACACGGTTATGCAGAGGATTTGAAAGATTCAATTGCACTCGTCAAACCGCAGCTGTTTATGCCTCTGCACGGCGAATTCAGAAACCTCGTCCAGCATCTGCGTGTCGCGCAGGACGCAGGAGTCAGGCCCGAAAACTGCTTTCTGGTTGAGAACGGCGACGTGCTGACAATTGCTCCCGAGGCTCTCGGAGTGACCGACCGTTGGGAATCCGGCCGCGATTATGTCGGCAGCGAGAGAGTTATTCCGGGTTCGAGCGATGTATTGCGTAATCGCGTAATGCTCGCACGCAACGGAATTATCGAAATTTCCCTTCTCGCGGATTCGGGTCTGAGCCGGTTGCTCGGCGAACCGAAACTTCAGGTCAGAGGTGTTTACGTTACGCCCGAGAGAGTCAGAAAAGTGGTTGAAGCATCGTTCCGCGAGGTTGTCCGCGCCCAGAGAAAATCACATTTGACGGAAGAAAATCTGAGCGAAGAACTGCGAATTGCCGTGCGCAGAGAACTTGAATCCGACGTCGGCTACAAGGCGGTCATCTCGGTTTTCGTTCACAGACTTTAATTTCGGAATTACAAAAATGCTGTCAGATATGCCTCGACGTTGAGGCCCAGTCTTTCGACCAGATAGCCGCCTTCCTGAATATGAACAGTGGGTTTTTTCAGGGAGCGGATCGTCTCTCCCAAGGTATGAAAATCTTCAGGCAGCAATCCGAAGTGCCCGAGCGGATCTTTGTCGGCCACATCAAAACCGCATGAACAGACTATGAATTTAGGATCAACTTTTGTGAGTGCCTTTTCAAGCCCCGTTCTGAATGAATTAAAAAATTCTTCAGGTCCGCAATGCGGTTCGAGCGGACAGTTGAGATTGAAGCCGATGCCGTCGTCGATTCCGATTTCGTGTTCGTAGCCGGTAAAGTAGGGATATTCGATTGCCGGATTGCCGTGTGTGCTGAGGTAAAAGACATCTGAATTGTCGTAAAAAATCGACTGCGTTCCGTTGCCGTGATGATAGTCAAAATCAATCAGCAGAACTTTGCCGTACTGCGAGAGATAATTTGCCGCGATGGCTGCGTTGTTCAGGTAGCA
>RFOM01000025.1 GCA_009926615.1 Pseudomonadota bacterium | reverse complement strand
CCCCGCGCAGAGTGCGGCTGGGAAGAATTACGCTGGGGCTACGAGCGTTTGCGCAAAAGCCTGAGCAGCGAAGAATTCGACGTGATTGTTGTTCACACGCCACACTGGCGTACGGTCGTCGGCCATCATTTGCTCGCTGTTCCGCACTTCAAAGGGCTTTCGGTCGATCCGGTTTTCCCGCATCTGTTTCGATATAATTATGATTTGAAAGTGGACGTCGAACTCGCCGAGGCGATTGCTGCCGAGGGCAAGTCGGCGGGTCTGGAAACAGCGCTGATGCGCAATCCCAAGTTTCGGGTCGATTACGGCACCATCATCAGCTGCCACCTTTCGCATCCGGCTTGGGACAAGCCGATTGTCTCGGTTTCGTCCAATGCGGCGTTTGACTACTTCAGCAACGACGTCGGTCAGCAGGAAATGATTGCTCTCGGGCATGCGACCCGTACTGCAATCGAAAAATCAGGGCGGCGAGCTCTTTTGCTTGCATCGTGCTCGCTCTCGCACCGTCATTTTACGGAAGAGCCTCAGGTGCCTGAAGATATGACCTATGAGCACATATACAACCACAATCAGTATTTGTGGGATATGCGCATGCTCAAAATGATGCGCGCCGGCGAATCCAAAAAGGTGATAGCCGAAATGCCCGACTTCACCGATCAGGCCGTATCCGAAACGCGCGCCGGTTGTTTGACGTGGTTGCTGGCTGCGATGGATTTTCCGACCTCGCCGGCCACTGTTCATGCCTACGGAACAGTGATTGGTACGGGCAATGCCGTTGTCGAATGGAGAATTTGAAAATGGAAAATCTTGAAGAACACAGCGGCGGTTTTGTTGCAGGATTTATCGTGCCGAATCTTCCCCAGCCGCTGCTCGCACCCGAAAAATCACCGGCATGGGCGCGTGTGCGTGCGGGCTTTGAAGCTCTCCGCGAGCGCCTTGCAGAATTGAATCCGGATGTTCTGGTGATTTATTCGACTCAGTGGCCGAGTGTTTTGGGACACCAGATTCAGGCCGACCCGCGTCCGCAGGGAGTGCACGTCGATCACGAGTTTCATGACCTCGGCACGATGGAATACAACTTTCCCGTGCACGTTGAATATGCCGATGCCTGCATTGCGGCGGGTAAAAAACGCGGCCTGCATATGCGACGGGTCTGTTACCGCGGCTTTCCGGTTGATACGGGATCGCTGGTGGCGCTGGGTTTGCTTAATCCCGACAACCGCATTCCCTGCACACTTGTTTCATGCAACATGTATGCCGACCGCGCAGAAACTATCGTGCTCGGAAAGTCTGCGGCCGACGCTCTCAAAGAGAAAAATCTCCGTGCCGTCGCCATTGCTTCGACCGCGCTTTCAAACCGCATGTGGACGCGTCCTGTGCCTCCTGCACAGGATGCTGTTTCTTCTCAAAAGGATGACGAGTGGAACCGCAAACTGCTCGAACTTTTGGGTCTCGGACGGCTTGAAGATGTTGCCCAGCTGGCGCGCCAGTTTGCCCGTGAAGCTCATGCCGACTCCAAGCTTAAAGCCCTGTGGTGGCTCTCAGCGGCGCTGGGCAGCAGCAACGACTTTCGGGGTGAAGTTCTGGCTTACGAGGCTCTTTTCGGAACGGGGGCTGCCGTGGTTGAACTGAGCAAGGGCGGAGTGAGTCAGGGCGAACAGGAATTCGACGAAGACGACGTCGAGTTTTACCGCGGAGAGCGTTCGGTTCTTACTTCGGAGAAGAATCCTCAGAAGGCGCAGCATCCGACTCAGAGTTAATCACCTGAAAGGGATAATTAATCTGCAGCGTTTCTTCCGTGTAAAGCACGGGGAAACGCCACATTTTGGCTTTTTCCGCCAAACATTGTCCGAGTTCTGCATTTTTGTAGGTTGAACGTTCGGGGTTGTATTTGGCGCCGCTGACTTTCCCCTCGGACTCAACATCAATGCTGATATACACCTTGCCCTCGGCCTTAGTGTTTTTCGGCTGATGTTTTTCATAGCAGGCAACAAATTCTTCGCTGTAACTGCGAATGACTTTTTCAATCTCGTCTTTGCTCATCGGCGTGGAGCGGCGTTCGCCTTTTTTGATTGGGCGGGTGCTGCCGTCGGGGAGTTCACATTCAAAATCAGAATCCCTCTTGAGCTGAACATATCGAATGCATTCTTCAGGAGCGACCTGCACAGGTGCCACTTTTTCAGCGGCTTCGGGCTCTGCATCCGAATCCTTCGCAGACGTCGTCATGCATGCGGCATTCAAAAGCAGCAGCGAGCTTGCGGCCATAAGTTTATTTTGAACGGTATTCTGAAATTTCATCATATTCAATCCGTAAAACTGACCCATCTGCCCGCATCGGGTTGCTTTGGAGGCTTCAGCTGACAATGACCTGCAAACGGGATGTGGTCAAAGAGCATCCGCCAATTTGCAAACACTGCCGCGGGAATAGAGCGTCCGCGGCTGCGTTCGTCGACAGTTTTCCAGTAATCGATGTCCTCAGATTCGGAGTATGCCCGAGGCATGGAAAGTTGCCCCTTGGCATCCTGCAGCAGCAGCTGGCCGACGTGCGTATATTTAAGCGTCTCGAAAACGGCACGGACGGCTTCCCTTGAATCTTCAGGAAAAAGCTGACTGAAAGTCTCTGCAGCAACCTTCGGCGGCGGCAGTCGCGGGACAAGGTCTTCGTTGTTGACGAATCTGTAAATACGGTTGGGAAACAGACGCGTCACAAAACGCGCGTATTCTTCGTCGCCCGTGCGAGGAACGGCATAGATGTAAATGGAATCGACCGGAAAACCCATGACGGCAAGTCGCGCGGCGGTGAGCACGGCCTGCGCTCCTCCGAGGCTGTGGCCCGTCAGAATCACCGGCTGTCCTGAAGTTGAATGTTCCCTGACCAGTTTGAGCAACTGGGGCCAGCTTTTATCAAGAACATTTACAAAACCGGTATGAACACGGCCGGGGATTCCGCTGACCGTTTCGGGCTTGCTCGCAAAGGTCACATCGGTCAGGTAGTCCACAAGTTCCGAAGTTCCCGCAAAACTCACGACAACATATTTTTCGTTGGAACCGACGAACGCCTGAAAACTGGTCGAACTGTTGTCGATGAAATCGATTTTGGAGAGACCCATTTTTTCAAGTTGTCCGGCCGCATCGGAACGCCTGTAGGCCTGTATGCTGAGCCACGACAGCCAATAAGCATTGCCGTAATTGAATGAGTCGGTGTTGGTTGTAATTTCGAGTGCAGAGCCCTTGGGGTTGGTGCAACCGCCGGGATCCCATTGCAGCCGCCAGCGGCGCTTGCGGGTTGTTTCATCGCCGACCATCTGACGATTGCGCAGGCCGGAATCGAGGTAGTCCAACCCTTGCTCGAATTTTGATTTTTTATATAGCAGAATTTCGGATGAATGATGTGACGGTTGAAGCGACTGAGGCCCGCAGGACAACAGCGCATACACGGACAGCAAAGCCCAGTTTTTGGGGCATCTCAAAGTTGAGAAGCCCTTCTGAAGCGCATGATGCAACCGGAATCCCTCCGTGGATTTTCCGCAGCGGCTGAATCGTTTCAAAAACGTAACAAACTGAAAATATCAACCGGCCGGCAGGCTGGTCAACCCTGCGTTTGGTTGTTTGACGGGTTTACTTGTTCTGGCCTGTTTTAAGAATCTTGAGTTCTTTTTCAACCGAAACATACTGGCCGTCGAGTTCGGCGAGTTTCTTGCGTGCCTCAAGAACTTCGGTTGCGAGCTGTACGGTTTTGCCCTGCAGGTCGGTGTAAAATTCCATGCTCACCCGTGCGGCGGGACATTCGATTTGAGCGATCTGCTGAGGCGCTGCCATACCAAGTACTTTGTTGACAGCCTCGTTCAAAAGTGTACCCGCGCCGGCAACAAGGCCGTTTACAAGCGGTGCAAGAGCAACTGCCGAAACAACTTTGATGACACCGAAAAGTTGTGCCTGCGCGGCTCTTTTGCCGGCCTCTTCCAATACACACGATGTCAGGGACGCGTTCGCTTCTTCAGCTGCGCGTCTCATGCTGTTGAAGTTGCCGTAAAGACGACCCTCGGCATCGGTCAAACCGCCCAAAACTTCGATTTCGTAATCCGTACGGGTGTTTTTGTATTCAATCGGCGGCGTGATCGACAAATCAAAACTGCATGCAGCCGAGGATGTGATTGAGGCAGCTTTGCTGACGCACGGGTTGACGACGTAATAAAACGAGCCGTTGGTTGCGCCGTAATCCGTAACGGTGTTTCCGGTGGTTTCTTTGGCTATTGCACGGCACGAGGACAGTTCCCCGCGCATGCGTGTGAAAGCATCCTTGGCGCTGCTTCTGTAATCGGGAGACGATTTGGGAAGTTCGGCAAGCTTTTGCAGGCCGTTTCCGTAAACGAGATTAAACCTCGAGCTGCAGCGCCAGACTTCTGCCGTGTCGGCACCGCTGAATGCGAGTGTGACAACCGGCACGTCGCCTTTCAAATTCTCGAATCTTTTGGTTGCGGCGGTTGCGGTAATGGACGCTTTTTCAGGATTCATCTGAGCCTGTGCAGCAGAAAGATTGCTTGCCGCGGGTTTACGCGCAGGCGGAGGTTCGTTGCATCCCGCCAACAGGGAAGCGAACACGAGTGCCGACAAACCGAGGCTGAACTGCAAACCGAACGAGTGCATTCTGGAGTTCATTTTCATTGTGAGTCTCCAAAGAGCTTGAGGCTTTGCTTGTAGTCCTCGCTTTCGACTTCCAGCTGCTGTTTGTCTATTTCAAGTTCTTTTGCGAGCAGGTCGGCATTCGGGCAAAAGTCTGCAGGCAGAAAGTCGCCCGCCTGAGCAGAAAGGTCCTTAAAAATGCCGCCGACATCGAGACCGCCGATAATCGAACGGGTCGCTTGGTCCGCGATCAGTTTGGAGCCGAGCCCGACACCTATGCCGAGCAGTTTGCCGATCGCTTCCCGCCGCTTTTGTGAAGCGCGGTTGGAGCCGCGCTCCGATTCGCAACGGTTGATTTCGTTGTCGAGAGCTTTGGCCTTGTAAACAATATTGCGTCCAAGCGAATCTATCTTGTCGCGCTGGGTCATGAGTTGCTGCTTTTTCTCGGCAGAAATGGCTTTTTCAGCGTTCTTATATGAAGGCAGCTCCATGGTTTTCGACACCTGCCGCGAGCAGGGGCTTAAAGTTGCCTCACTGCTGTCGGCCGGAAGGCGGGAGGCCTGAACACAGGCACGTCCGATGTAAACCCAGCTGCCGTCGGCGGCAAAAAAGTCAATAAACTTGTCGACCGAAACGCTCGTTGCGACAACCACACAACCGAAGGTGGTCGATATCGTTTTCCAGTAATCGTAGGTCTTGTACTTTTCGTCCGCTTCCTTGGTGTTTGTTGCACCAATCTCAATATTGCCAAGATCACCCAGCTTCGCATCGGCGCGGCAGCGGATGATTTGCGCATAATCGGCCTTTTCGGGCATTTCGTAACCGATGATCGGGTACTTGAAGCGGCCGATGTCAAACAGTGAAACGTGGAACTTGTTGAGGCGCATCGGTGCACCGTCGATCTCTGCTGCAGAAATGCGGGATTTCACCATTGATGCGCTGAGATTCGATGCGTTTCTTTTTGCCGTCTGGCTGCGCACCTGACTTGTTTCGTCGCATGCCACGAGCAGCGCCAGAACTGCAATTGCTGTCAGGCGCAAAATGTTTTTGCCAAAGTTCCCGTTCCGGAGCGCTCGCAGATTCGGCGTTGAAATATTCATTGACCTGCTCCTTTGGCCCGTGCTTTGAGCGCTGCGCGGCGTTCCTGCAGTCTTTCAGCCATGCCTTTAGCCGCAGCTTCGGTTGCCCTGAGCGACGCATCAAACTTTTCACCCAGTGATGCGATGCAAATTCCTTCAAGGGCAACGGCTCTGTCCGCATTTGCAATGTCAAAAATGGAAGTCGAAATGTCAGGGATGACATTTGCAACGTCTGTGATGGAAATTCCGGGGGCTCTTGCGGGAGCATTTTTCGATGTACCTGAAGCGGACGATGCGCCGGATGCAGATGCAGTCTTCCTCTCAAGACACGCTTTGGCCGCCTCTGCGTCGGCATTTCCGGCCTCAGCTTTTCTGTTGACGCCTTCTGTCAGTTTGTCGACAACCGTTTTGAGATTTGCGCTGCTCAGATTTGGCAGGGTTGGTAAGCCTCCCTGCGAGAGCCCGCTCAGGAAATTGAGGCTTGCAGCCGCTGCGGGAGGCTGTTTTTCGGGCGAATTTTTTGTTTCGCCTGCAGCAGCAGTTTCTGCCTTCGCTTTTTCCTCTTCAACGCATTTTGAACCGTTTTTGATTGTCAGTGTGTTGGCAATAAGTCCGACGGCTCCCTGTCCGAGTTTGCCGATCGACTCAACAAACGCTCTGTCGGCTTCAAGCAGAGCCTTTTGTTCTGCAGTTGCCGGCGTGCATTTTTTGGCGCGCTCCATCTTCAACTTAAAAAGTTTTTCAAGACTTTCTTTAAGTTCCTTGGTTGCGCTTTCAATGTCCTCGGCTTCCTGAATCATGGCCGCGAGAGCCTTGTCCGTGACAGCCCACTGTGTATAGGTTTTCTGAAACCATTCGCCGCAGTTGCCGGAGCCGGTTGAGCGGGCGGGGTCGATACATCCCCTGAGTTTGACGACCACTTCCGATCCGTTGGGCGAGTTGGCGAGCGTTGACTGAGTCTGGAAAATATTTTTCGACTGGCTGCACTGACCCGTACCTTCGACACACGTCATAACTTCAACGTATTCAGCCGTTCCCGAATAGCGAAAATCAACCAATGGCTGCAACGCGCCGTCCAAATCGGGATTGGTAAACTGACTGATGCTGATGTCGCTGATAATGAGAGTTTTGGGATCAACGCGCGGAAGCGAAGGCACGGAATCAAGACTCAGCGATTTGGCAGACAACGGTTTGGTCGCAGTTTCGGTACATCCGGCTGCGCAAAGGAATCCTGCTATCAATGACGTTTTCATTTTGAGGTTCACTTGGCAGCTCCTCCCTTTGCGAGGGATATTTTGAGTGTCTGTGTGCCGGCTCCGGAGCGTGCGCATTTTCGGCTGATTTTGAGAGTCAGTTTGCCATCGGGAACGGCAGCCGGAAGCGATGCTTCGAACATGCCTGACAATTCCGCCTTGGCCACATCTTTTTTGAAGATCTGTTCGCCGTTTGCGTCGGACGCCTCAAAGCCGGTAAGTTGGCAGGCTTCGTCACTTGCAGGCGGTGCAACGGTGCGTGTGCCCAGAGCCGTGCTCCAGCCGCCAAGGTCCGACGGGATCTTCACCCGCAGAGCATTAATTCCTGCAGTCGAAGCCAAAAGATCAAGGTGCTCAATCGGATTGGGATCAAATGACGAAAGTCCGCGTGCCATTTTTTCGTTTGCGGCGTAATTGAGAATGAACTGACCGGCGCCGGATGCCACTTTGGTGGAAAACTCGGAGATGAGTTTTGCCGTAGGACCAACATTCATCCCATCCTCGCCGGTGCCCGTCGAACCGCTCACCAGAAGAATAAGTTTGTTCGGCTGCGATCCTGCCTGAATGAGTTTGATTCCTTCGGCAACTCCGGCGAACACAGCCTTTGCAGCATCATTGGTTACCCACTCGGTCGAATTCGCTTCAATTTTTTTGAATCCTGCGGGACTCCAGTCCTCAGATGCACCGCCAATATCCGCGATCAGTTTTGCAACATCGGATGCAGTGACGCTGGCGACAATTTTGTTGCGGAACGACACTGCCGAGAGCGAGGCAAGTTTGTTTTCGGCAATCAGTTTGGTCAGAATTTTTACGATTTGCGGTTTTATTTCGGATGAGAGCTGCATCATGTTTTCGGACGTGTCCAAAATGACAACCGCATCAAACTTGTTGGGTTCCTCAACGGCAGCTCCCTTGGCCGACTTCGGGCAGTTCATCGGAATGCCGATCGCTGTCGGCTTTTGCCCCTGATTGAAACGGTTACCGTCCACCTCGGTTGCATTGCAGTCCAAATTCACCCGCCCGTCAGCGTCTGCGAATCCGGCCGGCCGAACTTTGACTTGCGAACTCAGATCTTTGCTCGACTTGAACTGAGTCGGCGCGCATGCAGCCAGAGCCAGCCCCAGAGCCAAACCTATGTGTGAGCCGATGTTCTTCATCGCAGTCCACCTCAGAGTCCGTCCGCTTATTCAGCGGGACAATCTTTACGGTTCATCAGTTGCACGAATGCGGGGTTGTTCTGAATGTTTTCAAGTCCGTTGTTGGGCGGCCAAACACGCGCATCTGCTGCAAACGTGAACGAGATTGCCGACTTTTCGTAAACAAGCTGGTCGTTCGCAAGAATCGACATCTTTGAGATTGAACGAATGTCCTTTTCATATCTGTGGAAACCGCACCAGCAACCGATACCCAAAGGGCAGGGCAGACAGAAACTGTCATTCTGGTACGAGACACCGCCTTTTTTGATTTTCAGGTGACGAAGTTCCTGAATTTCGCGTTCGCCGAAACTGCCGATCACAAATCCGCCGCCGCCTCTGAACACTGCCGTCTGGGCTTCATCCGGTACGACGTGAACAAGGTTGTTGCCAAATTCGAATGTATATTCCTTGGAGTTTCCTGCGTTTTGAAGTGCGCCGCCCGAGTCGCCGCGGTTGGCATTGGGAAGAGCGGAGCCTTCAATTTTAACCTGAAGTTTTTTGATGGTGGAATATCCCCAGCAGCCGATGTTCTCGGCTCCGCGAAGTTGCTTCATCATAATGTCGTTGCGGTTTGTTTCCCGCGACAGCTGGGCATCGAGGTCCGCAGGAGGACTGCCGGCAGATGCCTTCGAAGAGGCTGAACTCTTGGCTTTGCTCATGAGAGCGGCCAGTTCTTCCTCCGGTACGGCGCACTTGGGGTCCTGCTGGAATTTGAGAAGTTTGCTGAGTTCAACCTGAACGCCGGCGGAAGAGTTTGCCAGCTGGCCTTTGTCAAACAATTCTGTTCCGTTCAATGACAATGAAAACGAACCGATGTCATCGGCCTTAAACTGGCGTGTGTCGTCGCAATTGTCGGATACAATCCGCACATACATGTCGGTGAGTTCAATGATGCGCGGAGCGCGGGTCAGACTTTTTTTGCGGGCCGGAAGCAAATCGCAGTTGGACTTGGAACGTGGTCCCCACGTCAGCTTTTGCTTTTGTCCGCTGCCCACGGCATTGGTTTGCCACATGCCGTTTTTGGTCGTCAGCATCGCCTTTGTTCCGGAGGGGATACTGATCGACATTTCAAAATTTGATTCGTACTTGGTGCCTTCTTCGACACCCGAGACGCAGCCCAAAACTTCCTGCTCACCTTCGGGTTTCAGGCTCGTTGTGGCCACCGGACATTCGACACGCTGCTTTTGCACGCGCAGACACAAAGCGTCATTTTGTGATTTCAGTTCAAGAAATTTTTTGAAGTTGTCACCGGAGTCTGCTTTCAGTGCGGCAGCGCCCACCGGAATGTTCTTAATGCTCTGAGGTATGCTCGGCGGCTCCGGCGAACACGCGGCCGAAAGAATGAAAAGCGATGAAAGAGTCATACGCATCATTGTGGATTCCCCCAAATACATTTGAATGCGTATCGGATTGTTTCTGCCGGCTCTTTAGGTGTTGGGGGTAAAGTTCCTCAGGTATTGGTTTTTTTGCTGTTTTTTATTTTATTTTTTACGAAATAAGTAGCGATTTCGTTGGTTTTTGCAGCGTTGCCGGCTTGACTGAAGCAGATTCAAGCGGCTGAATTTAATGCTAAGGTGTTAATAATGTGCAACTTTTGTTAGTCAGGAGTAGAGCTTTGAAGACACTCAGTCGTTTATTTATCTTTTTTGCAGCCTGCGCCGGACAGACAGCTTTGGCAGAGACCATTCAGCTCAAAGACGGGACAGTCATCAAGGGCTCAATTGTATCGATGGATGAGCAGAGTGTTGTTCTCGATACATCGGATCTGGGTCGAGTGACGATCAAAAGAAGGACGATTCAGTCTATTCGCGACGGTGTTGAATCGCCTGCCGGAACAAAGGCTGAGTCACCTTCGAATATGAACATCAATATCAACAATCAACAAAACAACGACCAGAAAAACGATCAGAAAAATGACCAGAAAAACGACCAGCGTGCCGATACCAAAGTCGAACAGAAAAATGAGAGCGGGGATGACTCCCGAAACCGGACTCCGAAACAACGGATGTGGGAATCCGGAATATTCGGACGGCTGGGTGTGGGACGGCACAAGAACAAAGTCACCGGTGCTCCGGCATCTGCCTCGCAATTGAACCTTGAAAAGTGGGAAACCGGAATTTATTTTGATCTGTTCGGTTACCGAAGTTCAAGCTGGTGGTCCGCAGTCATATTTCTGAATGGCGGAGCTCTCGACAATCAGCGTGATGTTTCGGGCCGTGCAACCGTAACCGGCTCGGATAAACCGAGAACGGACATCACAAATTTTGGTTTACGAATCGATGCCAATGCCTTTCAGGTCAGTCATGGCAGAAGCGTGATCAGCCAGCTGTATTTTGGCCCTTCAGTTGCGGTTCAGCAACTCAGGGTCAAACGTCAGGTCGAAGATGAACCGAATTCGTTTTCCTTTCAGGCGAGCGGTACGCGCTTCGGAGTCGACCTCGGATACGAGATTCTTGTCGGTCCCCACTTCGGATTCATGTTGGGAACCAGTCTCGGGAGTGCCGAGCTGAACACGTTTGAGCTTGGTGATACGGCTGCGCAGGACGGTTTTGTGCTGAGTGATTTTTCGAAGAGTAAACTTAAGACAAATTCCCGTCTTTTGACTCTTGGAATTTCGTGGAACGCCGACATCTGAAAGCGTTTACTCGGCGGGACAATCTTTGCGCGCCATCAGCTTTCCGAATTCAGGACTGTTCTGGATGTTTTCAGTGTTGTCATTCGGCGGCCAGACAAGACGTCCGGACTCAAATCTGTGGTTTTTCGGTGACTTTTGGTAAACGAGCTGGCCGTTGGCAAAAATTTCTATTTTCGACATCGATCTTATGTCTTTCTCAAAGCGGCTGAATCCGCACCAGCACCCGATGCCAAGGAAACACGGCTTGCAGATGTTGTTGTTCTGAAAAGCAACTCCGCCTTTTTTGATGCGCAAATTGCGGAGTTCCTGAATTTCGCGATCCGCAAAACTCTCAATCACAAGTTTGCCGCCCGCTTTGAAGATTTCATTTTGTCCGACATCGTTGACGGTATGGAGCAGGTTTTGTCCGAATGCGAAGACATATTCCCTCGCGTTGCCTTCATCCTGCAGCGCGTTACCCTCACCGCGTCCCGACAACGGTTCCGACCCGCCTTCGATTTTGACTTCCAGCTTTTTAATCTTGGTGTATCCCCAGCAGCCGATATTTTCGGCGCCGGAAAGTTGTTTGACCAAAAGATCATTCCGAGATGACTCACGTGCAATTTGCGCATCCAGATCGGCCGGCGGCGGTGCCGACGCTGCTGCCTTCCCTGCAGCCGCAGCTTTTGCTTTTATTTCTTTCATTTCTCCTTCAGGCAGAGTGCAGCGGGCATCCTGCTGGAGTTCAATCAGTTTTGTGACTGCCACTTGAAAACCGTTACCGGCTTCCTGAAGGTCGCCTTTGTCGAGGACTTTGCTGCCGTTCACCGAAAGCGAGAAAGTTGCGATGTCCGAAAGCTTGGCTGTCTTTTTTTCATCTTCGCAGGTTTCCGAGAGCAGTTTGACACTAAGATCCGAGATTTCGATGAAGCGCGGAGCTTTGGTCGGCGTTGCCGAACGCGGAGCAAAGGCACCGCAATCTGCTTTTGACCGCAAAGCCCATGTGAGTTTTTGCCCTGAGCCGGACATCAAGGCCTGTGTTTGCCACTGTCCCTCTTTAGCGCTGAGCACAGCCTTGGTGTTGGCGGGAAGCGTGATGTCCACTTCAAAATCGGACGGAATCGGCGTGTCTTTTTCGGCTTCGCTTGTGCACGCCATCAGCTTTTGGGAATCATCGGGCTTGAGACTCACTGCGGCAAGGGGACATTCTTTGCGCTGTTTTTGGACCCGCTGACACAATGCGGCATTCTGGGCCTTCAACTCTGCAAGCTTGCCTGACGAGCTGACTGTTTCCTGCTGCAATGCGGACTTGGCATTGAGCGTCTGGCCGTCTCCGGATCCGGTTTTTGCGGGAGGCTCAGGCGCGCAGGCTGCTGCCAGCACGATTATTGATTTCAAGACGAGACGCATAATGCTGCTCCGCCGCAAACTAAATTCCAACACAATCGCACTTTTCGGATTTGTTGCAGAAATCTTTAGATTTTTGGTTTGATTCGCACAAATGATCAGTGCGATTGGCTTATTGGCTCCCTGCTGCCGATGCGAATGAAAACAGGTAGAGCCAAATGGAACGAATATTTAAAAAGGTGTCGGCAGCACACTTCGACGGCGGGCCGGTTGTTTTGATGCCTCAGCGATTCACGTGATTTTCTCTGATCTTTTGGCTCGGGCTTGACATCAATCTTTGCACGTCCATAGGCTCCATCAATTTATCAACCGGCCGGACCTACCGCGGAGGATGTCCATGCGTGCAAGTCTTCTACTCGGAGATGGAACTTTTGTGAGCGGCCTTGCCCATGGGACGCCCTCGGAGCGAATAGCGGAGCTGGTCTTCAATACGGCGATGAGCGGGTATGAAGAAGTTCTCAGCGACCCTTCCTATGCCGGTCAGTTCGTACTGTTCACCGCAAGTCATATCGGGAACACGGGAATTACCGAGTTTGATCTTGAGTCAAAAATCATGGCAGCCGAAGCATTTCTCTGCAAAGATTTTTCGGTGATTGCCGACAACCACCGCTCGCGGAAGGGACTCGAAACCTTTTTGCGCGATTCCGGAAAATGCGCCGTCTCGGGAATAGATACCCGCATGCTCGCGCTCAAATTGCGAAGTCTGGGCTGTCTGAAAGCAATACTTTCAACTGAAGATCACGATCCCGAATCTTTGCGGGGCAAGCTTGAAGCCTCAGGTGATATTTCTTCCAAAGACCTCGTTTCTCAAATGAGGTCTTTTTCTTATCATCGGCCGCGAATGTCCGGATCGCAGACAGAGGGCCTGAGGTTCACCTCTCAATTTGCTTCTGCCGGTCGTGCGAAATTCCGGATTGTGGCCATTGACTGCGGAATGAAGCGCGGGATTGTCGATGATCTTGAGGCATGCGGACTCGAAGTTCATTGCGTTGGTCCCAACGCTTCATTACTTGAAATCGAGGCCATCCGTCCGGATGGCCTTTTTATTAGCAATGGTCCGGGGTGTCCGAAACAGCTTGCAGGTTCGACACGCATTTTGCAGCTGATTCGCGAACTTTCGGCGCGCATGCCGGCGTTCGGAATTTGTCTTGGTCATCAGTTGATTGCACTTGCGTACGGCGGAGATACGCAGAAGCTTTCGTTTGGCCATCATGCCGTAAATCATCCGGTCAAATCGATGGTCGCTCTGGCAGGAATACCGGCCGGCACGGTCATGATGACCTCTCAAAACCATAATTACCATGTAGTCGAAGAATCAATTTCAGAGTGTTTTGAGGTGACTCACAGACATATGAACGACTCCACGGTTGCCGGAATGATGCACCGGTCAAAGCCGGTCTTTTCCGTGCAGTTTCATCCTGAATGCAATCCGGGACCTCAGGATGCAAAGTCACTTTTCGGAATTTTTGTGAATATGCTGGAGGAAAAACGACATGCCGGTCAGAACTGACATTCGCAAAATTCTTGTCATCGGATCGGGACCGATTCAAATCGGGCAGGGTTGCGAGTTTGATTATTCCGGAACTCAGGCTTGTCTTGCGCTCAAGGATCTTGGATTCGAGGTTTCGCTTGTCAATTCCAATCCGGCGACAATCATGACCGATTCCTCCACGGCCCACCGCGTTTATATTGAGCCGCTCACTGTTGAATGTCTTGCGGAAGTGCTCGAGCGCGAACGACCCGATGCTCTTTTGCCGACAGTCGGCGGACAGGTCGCCCTGAATTTGTTTCTGGAACTTGAAGAGCAGGGGCATCTTGCGCGTCTTGGCATCCGCACACTCGGTGTCTCGTCCAAAACGGTTATTCTCACCGAAGATCGCCGTGCGTTTCGCAATTTACTCGAAGAGCTCGGTCTTGAAGTTATTCGCGGAGATGTCGCGCATTCAGCCGAATCCGCATATGAAATCGCAAATACACTCAATTATCCGCTGGTGGTCCGGACCTCGTTTACATTGGGAGGAGCCGGCGGCGGAGTGGTTGCGAATCCCGAACAACTGGCGATGCTCGTCGACCGCGTGTTCAAGCAAAATAAAAATGCACAAATGGTCATCGAGGAATCGATTGCCGGCTGGAAAGAATATGAACTTGAAGTCATGCGTGACGCTGCAGGAACGTTTGTGGTTGTCTGCGGTGTGGAAAACGTCAATCCGATGGGAGTGCATACCGGCGACAGTATCACCTGTGCGCCGTGCATGACGCTGACCGATCGCGAATATCAGCATCTGCGAAATACGGCCAAGCAGATTTTTGAGAAGGTCGGCATGGAGACCGGCGGGGCAAATATTCAGTTTGCCGTCCATCCGCAAACCGGCCGAATGATTGTCGTTGAAATGAACCCGCGGGTGTCCCGCAGTTCGGCGCTGGTGTCCAAGGCCACAGGATATCCCATTGCGCGTCTTGCAGCCCAGATTGCTGCCGGACTCACCCTTGCGGAACTTAAGAACGAGATCACGCAGTCAACCAGTGCGGCTTTTGAGCCTTCCATTGATTACGTCGTTGTGAAAATACCCCGCTGGGACTTTGCCAAATACAAGGGTGCCTCCGACGAACTCGGAGTGCAGATGAAGTCTGTCGGTGAAGTGTTGGCGTTTGGCCGGACGTTTCGCGACGCCTTTCAAAAAGCGTGGCGTTCACTTGAATTGGGATACGAAGGCTGGCCGGATCTCGGTCAGACACCGGAGTTTCTTGCTGCCCTCCGCGCCGCGGATCCCTATGCGCGCAGCACAGCAGAGCCGCTGAACAAAGACACAATTCTGAATGCACTCGGCGCGCCCACTCCGGCACTTTTCCCTGCGCTGAAGTCCGCAATGCAGTGCGGATTTGAAATCGATGAATTGCATGAGCGGACGGGAATATCGCACTGGTTTCTGTCGCAGCTGGCGCAGTTGGTTGAACTTGAACAACGGCTTGCGCATCCGGAATTCGCCGATTCCGATTTGATCAAGGCAAAACAGGACGGTTTTACGCAAAAAGGGGTTGCGGCTTTGAGCGGACTGCCGGTCGGAGAAATAAATCTCCGCACAGAACGTCTGGGTTTGAAGCCAACGTTTAAAATGGTGGACTCGTGTGCCGGTGAGTTTGAAGCCCACACACCCTATTACTATAAAACCTTTGAGCAGCAGGATGAGAACATTCCTTCCTCAGCCCGCAAAGTCGTTATTCTCGGGAGTGGTCCAAACCGCATCGGGCAGGGGGTTGAATTCGATTATTCCTGTGTTCATGCGGTCCGTGCTGCACAGGATGCCGGCTACGAGGTCATTCTGATTAACTGCAACCCTGAGACGGTCAGTACCGACCACCTTGTCAGCGACAAACTTTTTATCGAGCCGCTCAATTGCGAAGATGTCATCGATATTCTTAAATCCGAAAATCCCGACGGCGTGTTTGTTCAATTCGGGGGACAAAGCCCGTTGAAACTGGCGAAAAATATTTTGGATGCCGGATTTAAAATTCTCGGCACGCCGCAGGAGGTTATTGATCTTGCCGAAGATCGCCACGCCTTCGGAGGATTTATTTCTCGCTACGGATACAAAGTTCCCGCATGGGCAACAGGTTCCGGATTCGGGGAATGTCTCGCAAAAGCCGAGTCCATCGGCTATCCGCTGCTTGTTCGTCCGTCGTATGTTCTCGGCGGCCGCGCGATGAAGATCGTCCGGAGTGAATCCGAACTCAAGTCTTCGCTGGCCGAGGCAATCGACGCATCGCAGGGGCATCCGATTCTGCTCGACAAATATCTCGAACGTGCAATTGAGTTTGACGTCGATCTCGTTTGCGACGGGCAGGATGTCTACATCCCTGCGGTGATGGAGCATATTGAGGAAGCCGGAATTCACTCCGGTGATTCAACCAGCATTATTCCGTATCTCAAAGCGCCGCTTCATCTGGACAGCCCGATAAGAGAATTATGCAAGGGATTGGCTCTCAATTTGGGAGTCCGCGGTCTTCTTAACGTCCAGCTCGCGTATCATGAAGGCGAACTCTACGTTCTTGAGGTTAATCCGCGCAGTTCGCGCAGCGTTCCATTTGTCTCGAAGGCGACGGCCGTTCCTTTGGCTTGGCTGGGTGCAAGAGTCGCGCTGGGTGCAAAACTTTCGGACCTTTTGAAGACAACAAATTTTACGGCGACAACCGCTCCCAAGTACGCCGTCAAGGCGCCGGTCTTTCCCTTTCATAAATTTCCGGGTGTCAGTCCGAATCTCGGGCCCGAAATGCGTTCCATCGGTGAGGTCATGGGTACCGCTCCGACAGCCGGAGAAGCGCTGGCCAAGGCATACATAGCAGCAGGCTGGAAACTTGTTCCGCAGGGAGACATTTTGGTTCTTGCCGAGAGTGCCCAACTGGAACAAATGGCCGAAGCTCTCGGCGTAATGGTGCACAAGCTGGGCTGCCGAGTGTATTGCATTGAAGATTGCCGGCAGGCACTGGCCGGATTGAAAACTTCTTTAATTGAATTGCGTCAGGACGATCAGGTGCGCAGTTTTGCCCTCACGGCAATGCGTTCCGGACGCATGACCATGGTCATTTCAGCCGGAACTCAAATGAGCCGCAAATGGCGTCAGCTGGCTGCAGAAATCGGTGCGCTCACAACACAGTGTGCCGTGCCTTTCATTGAATCGGAATTTGCTTTGGATGCGTGGGTCATGGCGTTGCGTTCAAGGGCGGGAAAGGAAATACAATGATGAGTCAGACCGGAAAATCTTTTTTGAGCCTGTCCGGAATTTCGCCTTCCGAATTGCGAGAGCTTTTGTCATTTGCGACACGCCTGAAGGCTGAAAAGAAAGAACGTCAGTTTCCCCTGAGGATGGCTCATAAGAATGTTGCCCTGTTGTTTGAAAAACAGAGCACCCGCACCCGCTGTTCCTTTTCCGTGGCATGCCGCGATGAAGGTGCGCACAGCGATTTTCTTGGAGCTTCGGACATTCACTTTGGAAAAAAAGAATCATTGGCCGACACCGCACGGGTCCTCGGGCGCTTTTATGACGGGATCGTTTACCGCGGATATGCACAGGCGACGGTGGAAGCTCTCGCTCAGTATTCCGGCGTTCCGGTTTTTAACGCACTGACCGATGAAGAACATCCGACGCAGGCTCTGGCCGATTTAATGACTTTGCAGGAAAGGTTCTCGCATCTTGCCGGTCTGAAGGTTGTTTATGCAGGTGATGCTGCAAATAATGTGGCCTGTTCCCTCATGCAGGCATGTGTTCTTGTCGGTGCGCATTTTGTCTGTGCAGCGCCGCAGGCATACTTCCCTCCTGCAAATGCACTGGCTCAGGCTGCCGAAATCTGCCGTTCCACCGGCGGATCGGTGACTCTGGAAGAGAATCCGCTGCGGGCTGTTGCCGGAGCCGATGCCATTTACACGGATGTCTGGGTCTCAATGGGGTTTGAATCATCGTCTGATGCAGAACAAAAACTCACTGTCCTCAAGAATTATCAGGTGAATGAAAACCTGATGGCTGCAACCGGTGTCGGTCATACAGTTTTTCTTCACTGTCTGCCCGCAAATAAAGGATTTGAAGTTTCAGAGTCTGTGTTCGAGGGCAACCGGAGTCTGGTCTTTGAGCAGGCAGAAAACCGCCTGCACACGATTAAGGCGATACTGTTGTCACGCATGACATAATTGATTTTCAGCCATGACTTTTGATTCAAACAAAAAGTCAGTCGGAGGCGTGTCTCCGACTGACAAAACTGTTCTGAAATCAGAACACCCTGTTTAAGCGCTTATTTTTTTCCGTTTGTTCCAATCAGCGCTTTCCTGCCGTTTTCACCGATGAGAGCACCTTTGCCGTTTTCGCCGATGAGAGCGGTTTTGCCGTTTTCACCGATCAACGATTGTGCCGACATCGATTTATGCTTCTTTGCATGCGAAGTAGAGACAAGTTGAGGCTGCTGAGTGACTGAATCCGAAGAATTGGCCTGAGCGGCGAATAAACTGGAAACTGCAGCTGACAAAACAAAAAGACGACCCAACATAAAAAACCCTCCTCTAAAAGGCGAAGGACTTCCTTCGCTGTCCCTTTACATGGCCAAGAGTGACAGGTCGGGCAAGCTTTATTTTTAAAAAATAATAGATTTTTCAATAGGATACTGTCTAAAGGTGAGACAATGTCGAAAACTTAAACAGGCAGGAAATTGCGAAAGAAGGACACGCATTCAGAGCTTTCTGCTCAGAAAAATTCCTTAAAAACTCTTTCGTCACCGTCCTTCAATGGAGCTCCGCCGAGGTACATTGCCACCGATTTTTCAAAATGCTGGTGCTCGACGGGTGCTTTTTCAAATCCAAACCGCTCGTAGTAGCGGACTCCGATTTCGGAATGAAGAATAAAATTCATTTCCGGATTTTCATTTTGAAGAAGAGCAATGACTCCGTGCATGAGCATTGTTGCGTAGCCTGATTTACGCTTGTCGGGGTTGGTTGCAAGCCACGCAAAGCCCGTAAGATGATCACGGAATCGAAGTGTGTTGAGCGTAGATACGGGTTCTCCGTCGCTGTTCTCAAGAACAAACCGCTGTCCGCGGAGATGATTTTTGTTTGTTTCGTAGGAATTCACAAACTCATTGAGAGATTTTCCCTGACCCCATGCGTCGAATCCGAAGGGAAGAACCTGATGGGATTCTTCGAACGACAGTTTTCGGATGCTCCCAATCGGGACAAATCGCTTGCTGCCCCGCGGGCCGCCGTTGTCATGAAACATACCGGAAGGTCGAACCCATAAACTTCCCCGAGGATTATCGTACAGGGCAAGATAGGACTCAAAGGGTTCCGAGGATTCTGAGTGCAGGCATTGGCCCAGATGAAGGTAATGCATGCCTTTGTGGTGTTGGTAGAGTGTCCACATAATCGATGTTTTCCAATCCTGTCTGATTGTTGGATTATGACGGACAACAGAGAAAATAGCCAGCAGCCGCCGAGTGCCATTCTGGCAGCCTGTTTTGGCTCAGATGCTGCCGATGCGTCCGCCGTCGACCTGCAGACTGACTCCGGTAATGTATCCGGCTTCGCGGCTGGCCAAAAAAGCAAGCGCTGCAGCAACTTCTTCGGGCTTGGCAAATCTGCGCGCGGGTATCTGTGAGCGCCATCCCTCCATAATCTGGTCGTGCGTGACACCGTCGCGGGTCGCTGCCGACTGAGCAAGCGAAGACAACCTCTCGGTCAGCGTATATCCGGGAAGGACGTTGTTGACCGTAATAGAATGCGGTGCCAGTTCGTTGGACAGCGTTTTAGCAAAACCCGCAACAGCCGCGCGGATTGTGTTGGAAACTCCAAGTCCGCTGATGGGTACCCGCACCGAAGTCGAAATGATGTTGATGATTCGGCCAAATCCTTCAGCTTTCATTTGCGGCACAATTGCCTGACAAAGGTGGAGCTGCGACAGGATGTGAGTTGCAAGTGCGCTCTCGAATGCAGCACTCTGTGCGCCCATCAATGTACCGGACGCCGGCCCCCCTGCGTTGTTGACGAGAATTTGCACCGGCCCGAATTTTTCAGCCGTCGTGCGGACTGCAGATTCGATGTCGGCCTGACGCGAGAGGTCTGCGGTGACGCAAAAGTGCCTTTCAGGGTTGCTCAGTTGTGCTTTGACGGCCTCAAGCTTGTCTGCGTTGCGGGCGAGCAGGCATACGCGTGCCCCTTGTTTTGCGAAAAGTTCTGCGGTTGCGCGGCCGATTCCCTGCGAGGCACCGCAGACAAGTGCATTGAGGCCGCTGAGATCAAAAAGTTTGTGTTCAGTCATAGGATACTCCGGCAACAATCATTTGGACTCGGTTTGATTCACCAGCGGAACAACGAAGCGTTTGAAGTCGCGCATGCTTGTCAAAACTTCTTCTGTATTGTGGTTGAAGAAATCAAACCAGAGCATCAGGCGGTCATCCGGATGAAAGCGTTCTTTGAGTTGGGCGGCACATTCCACGGCATTGCCGACGATCGCGTTATTGACTGCCTTTTCAATCCTCTCGGAATCGAGCGTGCCTTCGAGAGCCTGCCAGTAGGTGTTCAACGCGCTGCGGGCTTTTTCCTTTGCGCGGGCGCTTTGCTGTTCAGGGCTGAGCCGCGGAGTGGCGTCAAGAAACACCAGAACCGTCCGAGGCATGAGTGAACGGGACCAATTGCCGCCTGACGGGTGATAGACCTCAGGCATGCGCGCGTGGGTCTTCTCAATTTCTTCGCTGGGCGTGATCGACAAATTCATCACACCGCAGGGCAGAATTCCGTTGGCGAAGTCTTGAATTTTTGAATCGTGGGAACCGACGTATATTTGGAGTTTGTCGAGGGGAGTTTCTTTGGGAATGACTCCGGTGCGCGCAAACTGCCACCGGTTGGCGATGGTCACTTCCTTTGCGGCAGGTTCACCGAAAGCAGCAAGAATCTTGCTCCAGTCTTCGTCCGAACGCATGTCCGCCCTTGTCAGTCGCGTGGCAGTCACATCCTGCGAAGAAAAAACATCACCGCGGACAAAACGCAGAAAAATTTCCAGTGCCTCGGTAAAGATTTTACCCTTCAGGACCGGCCACGCGGCTTTTTCTACAGCATCACGCGGCACGATTCCGTAGGGCGCGCTTGAAAACGGAAAACGTCCGGCCGCAACTCCGAGATGAATTTTTCGGTCGGCATCTTCGCTGAGCTGATGAAGAGTCAAAAACGATTTGACGGCCTCGGCATGAGCGATCGGTCCGCCGTTGCAGTGCAGACTCTTGATGGCTGCCCCAATTCCAATGCGCTTTGTTCGGGCAAAAATATGGGGTGCAAGAAGCAGAATGTCGGTATTGAGGCCGATTTCACCCTGAAAGTTGGGAATGACTGCGCCGGAATTGTGTTTTTGGACCTCGCACGAAAGGTGGCTCTCGGCCACCCAAGCGACATCGTATCCCAGTTCGTCGGCCATCCGGACCTGTTCAAAAAAATTCGCAAACATTTGCTTTTCGTTCGGCTGCACGCCATTGACGGGTGTCTGGCAAATAGAGAAAAAGATATCAAACAGCATCGGCATGGCCTTTCGTTCAGGGGCGCATCCACACTCAAGGGAGTATCCTATGCAGGGTCTTCTATATGATATTTCGCCAAAACTCACCCCCCGTACGGCGGTCTTTCCGGGTGATACCCCGCTGAGTCAGGAGACCCTTTTGAGCTTTCAATCGGGCAATCATCTGATGCTTTCTGCTTTGAGAGGCACGGTCCATTTGGGTGCCCACGCCGATGCTCCTTGTCATTACAGCGCTGACGGCTCAGATATTTCGGAACGGGATCTCCGCCGTTACCTTGGTCTTTGTCAGGTCATTACCGTCGACAAAAAACCCTCCGGACGAATTTTACCCGAAGATCTCGCCGGCCGGACGGTCACAGCTCCGCGGGTTCTTTTTCGGACCAATTCATTTCCGAATCCGTTTGAGTGGCAGGACGACTTCGCCTCCCTGAGCCCGCAACTTATCGGAGCACTGGCCGTTCAGGGAGTTGTGACAGTCGGTATCGACACTCCGTCGGTGGACCCGCACGATTCCAAAGACCTCGAAAGTCATCAGGCGTTGCTCATGCATGATGTTGCCGTTCTTGAAGGGCTGGATTTGTCAAAAGTTCCCGACGGCGAGTACACGCTTGTGGCATTGCCGCTTCCGCTCGTCGGGTTTGACGCTTCGCCTGTCAGAGCTGTTCTTTTGCCTGCACGCATGCCGATTGTGTAAGATTCGCCGAATCGATCGCCTGATGAAAAACCGAGGCGATACTGGCACGCGTGTTGCTTCCCTGTGCTTGGGGAGGATTGCACATGATTCGCATAAACTTGAAAAATAATCTCAGGAAATCGGCACACTCGGGCAGTCATATTCCTGCTTCGAGAATAATCGTTGCAATTTCCTGCGCGACCGCAGCTCTGACTTTGTGGGCATGCAATTCCTCCGGTTTCGACACGACTCCTCCCGCTCCGCCGGAAAAAAAGCCCAAATCATTGACCTCCGATCCTGCACTTCCTCCCGAAAATCCGAAGGAAAGTGAACCGCAAATTCCCAAACGGGCTATATCGCTGCAGGTCACAGGCATTCAGCCTGATGCGTGGTGGAACAACTGTCTAAAGATTGAACTCAATGGCAAAACCTTCGACATCGCATGCACCAAGGACAAAGACGTCAAAGAAAAAATTGTCCGAATCCCTGTTCCGGAGGACGTGAAATGTCCGGTTCTGGATGTCCGTATCGAAACCTTCAAAAATGTCGGTTCGGCCTGCGCTGAGCGGGCCAGAGAGGGACTTGAATGTGACGGGCCGTTTGAGCAGTCCCCCAGCACGGTAAGAAAATATTCGGTTGCGGAGGACAGGCTGCATTTTGTTCTCAGCGAAGGAAAGCGTGAGGGCAGCGGAAAGGTCTTCAGAACTTTTTTTGAGGATCAGGATGCAGAGGCCATCCGAAGTGTCAAAGAAGATTCTTCAAAAGCAGAAGCGCTTGGAATCGATTTTAACGATGCGATTTTTGAATTGACATCACCGCCCGATCTGCCTTTTGAAATTGCAGGAGCTGCGGGAACGAAATGCCCGCAATAAGGCAAATTCAGACCAAAAAAATGTCGCAGATCTTGTAATTCATCCGCTTGAGAATAGATTTTAGCGTGCCCGTTCAATCAGGTACGCTGAATTTTCAGGTGGAGAAAAACATGCAGACTGATATTTATTCAATTGACGTCATTGACATCAAAGGTCAGAGCGTAGACCTCAGCCGGTTCAAGGGAAAAGTCATGCTCATCGTCAATGTCGCATCAAAGTGCGGCCTGACGAAGCAATACAAGGCTCTGCAGGACCTTTACGAAAATTACAAAAAACTGGGATTGGTGATTTTGGGATTTCCGTCCAACGATTTTCGCGGACAGGAGCCGGGTACCAATGAGGAAATTCTTGAGTTTTGTTCTCTCCGGTACAACGTCACTTTTCCGATGTTCGCAAAGACGGTTGTCTGCGGAAACCACCAGCATCCGTTGTTCAAAATGATGACTGCCGCTGTTCCGCAGTCACTCAAAAACGAAAGCAGCGGATTTGAGGCACGGCTCGCTGAAATGGGACACCATAAGGCCGCGCCGCATGACATTCTCTGGAACTTTGAAAAATTTCTTGTGAGCCGTACCGGAAACCTCATCGGCAGGTTTGCTCCTGACATGTCTCCGGATGATCCCGCACTTGTTGCTGCAGTTGAAAAAGCACTCGGTTGTTGAACTGTTTCCCTTTTTTTTGGAGGAATTCGTGAAAAATCTTATTGTTTTGTGCCATCCCAATCCGAAGAGTTTTACAAATGCAATCTGCAAAACTCTTGAAGATGCTCTCAAGGCCAAAGGCGAAAGCTTTGTGACACGCAATCTTTATGAATTGAAGTTCAATCCTGTTCTTGACGGGGCTGATTTCATGTCGTTCAGAGCCGGAAATATTCCTGCCGACATTGCTGCCGAGCAAAAGCTGATAGCTCAGGCGCAAAATATTATTTTCGTCTATCCGCTGTGGTGGACGGGGCTGCCTGCGATGCTCAAGGGATATGTGGATCGTGTGTTCTCCCGCGGCTTCGCGTGGGATTTCGCCGACGGTCAGCTTAAGAAAATGCTCACAGGAAAACGCGGCATGCTGATTACCTGCCACGGCAATCCGAAAGACTTTTACGATTCAATCGGAATGTATAACGCTTTGAATCTGACTTCGGATAACGGAATATTCGACTTTTGCGGAATTGATGTCGTCGCTCACCAGTACTTTGATTCCGTTCCTTCCTCAACGGAAGAACAAAGAAAGCAAATGCTTGTGCAAGTTGAAAAACTAGCAGCAAAGCTGGTCTGATTTCAATCAGACGCATGTTCTGTTCCCGTTTCCCGTTGAACAAACAGAAAGCGCCTGCAAAATAAAATGCAGGCGCTTCATTTTTTTCGAATCCGGAAGTGAAGGCAGTAAAATTACTGCTTGACGACGTGCCAGACGTCTTTGAACTTGTCGCCGGTTTTATCGCCGGGTTTGATATCTTTAACCCAAAGATAAAGAGGCTTGCCTTTGTGCGCCCACTGCTTTGAGCCGTCGTCTCTGGTCACAACGGTAAAATCACCTTCAGATTTGTCCGTTGCCGTTGCAGCAAGCGCCGGCCAAGCTTCAATGCAGTCTTTGTTGCAGACGCTCTTTCCCGAGTTTGCCGTATCTTTGTCGAACGTGTAGAGGGTCATGCCCTTGCTGTCGACCAGCACGCCTTTTTCAAATTTTGCAGGCAGGTTGCTCTTTTCAGCCTTCTTTGAAGTCTTTGCGGCAGTTTTTTCGGAGCCTTTTGCAGGAGCTTTTTCAGCAGCGAATGCGCTGCCGGAAATGACTGCAGACGAGACAATGAGAGCAGAAATAAACTTCATCAGATATTCTCCCGAAGAAAAGTAAAAAAAGGAGCGGTGACTCCGAGTCAAACGATAATATAATGACGTCAGGGCGGAGAGGGATAAGTCTTATAACGAGTCAATCGATTGACGTCCTTTTTGAGAATCCCAATTTTCAAAGGAAGCCGGCGGACCTTTCAGTCAAAACATATTCAGCTGAGGTTTTTTGGGATTCACATTGAATTTATAATGGCTGCAGCGAGTTTAGTTCAAAGGCTTAAATGTTTGGCCTGTGACATGTTGGCAGCCAAGAAAGGGTTGGGGAACACGATGGCCCGTGAAATTCTGCTTGCAAAGTTTGAACGCAAGCGCAGACAGATGTTGCTGGTGGGCAGTATCTTTGTCGCTCTTGTGATTGTTCTTGTTTTGGCAAGCTACCAAAGCATTATTTCGGCCCAGCAGAAAATCATTGAATCGGAGGCGATTCGCATAGCGCGGATTGTTACGGAGCAGGCGATTGTTGCCCGCTCGACTTATGCCAAGAACGTTGTGGACCGGCTCTCCAAAGAGGGAGTTTCAGCCACGCATGACTTTGAAAACTCATTAACGGCGGTGCCGATTCCTGCGCAGTTCCTTAAGCTGATGGCGCATGAGGTCAATGAGCGCAATCTTGGCCTGTACAAGTACCGGCCTTTGTCAAAATGGAATCTCAATCCGGCTCAGGGGCTCACCGACAATTTTCAGCGTTGGGCATTCGATGAACTTGAAAATCAAAAACGCGGAAAAGCCGAATCAGCTGTCGCCGGTACACCCAATCCGGTATGGAGGATTGAATCGGAAGGTGACGAGAGGATGCTCCGGTACATGACGGCAGATATTGCGATTTCCGAGGGCTGTGTCAGTTGCCACAACGCATTTGAGTTAAAGCCCGAAATTCAGAGACGACGCACTGAAGCGGGCCTGACCGGAGTCAAAGTGTTCAACGTCGGTGACATCATGGGTGCACTTGAAGCAAACATTCCGCTTGGCAAAGTTGAATCAATCGCAAGCCGGAACACCCGTTCGTCTCTGAACACAGTTGCTTCTATTTCACTTCTTGGTTTGTGCCTCATCGGCGGCGTGACTTTTTCTTCCTTTAACCGTGAAAAAAAGGCTGAGCAGCGCGCCAAGATTGATGCCATGACGGGATTGCTCAACCGTACGGGTTTCATGGACGAAGGAAGCTTCGGACTGGAAATATGCGCAAGAAAAAATCTTCACGCTCACTTGCTCTATCTTGATTTGAACGGATTCAAGGCTGTCAACGACACTTACGGTCATGATGCCGGCGACGCCGTTCTTCGGGTTGTCGGCCAGCGACTTTCCGGAATCACCCGCAGCGTCGATCTTGTTGCCCGACTTGGCGGCGATGAGTTTTGTATTTTGATGCTTGGATCCAAGGGTGTCGATCTGAATGCGTTCATCGCCAAAATCAAGGAGAGCGTTCGCGAACCTGTTCCATTCGGGAATCAGGTTCTACAGGTCGGTACGAGCATCGGCTGCTCCGTTTTTCCCGAGAGCGCCGACGAGCTGTCCAAGCTTATGAAGATTGCCGACTCTGCCATGTACGAAGACAAGCAGGCCGGAAAGAAAAAGGGCTGAGGCTGTTTTTCGGTTGAGAATTCGTGTGCGGGAAATCACTCATCTCAAAAGATGAAAGTTCTGCTCAATTCATTTTCAGCGGACATTGCTTTTATCAAAGCGATGCAGTTCAACCGGTTGCCCCCGTCCTGTAAAACTTTCGATGGATTCGGGCAAATCCTGCAATTGCTGAATGACACCGTTGAAGGGTGACATGGTTTGAATGTTGAACCTTTCGAAAACAAAATGTGATGCAGGCATGACCGTATCCTGAATATCAAGAACCGTCATTGAGTGACGGGGAGCCGGCGCCGCTGAGCCCAGCAGTCTGCGCGGACCGTCGCCCATGGCTCCAAGAGCAAGCTGCACTGTTCCATAGTGAGGTGATTGAGCATGCGGTCGCGCCGGATAAAAGGCATGATGATGGCCGCTGACGTAAAAATCTACGGAATATTTGTTGAGCAGAGCATAAATATCCGATGAATCGTAAATGATGTTGCCGGCAGTTTCGCGTCCTTTTGCAACGGCGAACAAAGGCAGATGGCCGACGATCATTCGGGTCCTGATGCTTGCATCTGTGGACATTGCAGCGAGCTGCTGCTCCAGCCATGGCCGGTTGCGCGACACCTCTCCGGCAGCAGTGCCGTCGAAAACAATAATCCCCGTTGTTCCAAAAACAAACGAATAATAGAAAGGGAATTTGTCTTGGCTCAGCCACTTGATTCCTGCGAGTGCGCTATGACCGAGAAGCGAATTCCACTGTTCAGCGGCCGCGTCACGCTCCCGCTGAAAGACAAATCCTCCGGAGGAACTTCGTTCTGCCGAAGCGTCATGATTGCCCAGCGCAGAAAGTACGGGCACACCGCGCTTCAGGAATGGTTCTGCGACAACGCGTTTCCATTCGTCCCACATGGCATGAATTCTTTCAGTGCTGAGTGAGGTGTCCTGACCTGCGACAAGATCTCCCGCACCCAAGGCCAGATCACAATTCATTTCGGACATTCGCGCAATGCCTGCATGAACACTTTCCGGCAGAGCAACGCTACCGTATGGTCCGTTCATGTCACTGAATAGACAAATGCGTGTGCGAATCGGGTTTCCGTCCTGCTGCGCAGCAGCCCGAGCTCCAGTCTGAGCAAAGCTTTTTTCATGCAAGAGGAAAACTGCGTTGACGGTGATCGCTGCACACAGCACTACGCAATAACTTTTCAGATTCATCCCTGCAGCCTCTTAAAAATAGTAGTGAGTGCGGGCCATGATCTGCAGCTCTTTGTTGAGCAATTCGGCTCCCGTCTGAATTTCCCAAGGCTCTGCCGGCCTGTAAACATAAGTTGTTGAGGCGTCGAAAATAAAACCAAGACCTTTCCACAGGCTTGCAATGCCGCCTGCGGCAAGTCGGCTCACCCAGCGCGAATTCAGCGACAACGGGAAATTTGCGACGCCGTTGACTGTCGGTTCAATAAACAGCGCTCCCGCCTGATCGTCGCCGACCTTGACGGCACCCCGAAGCGCGAGCCGGTCATCGGGAGCGCCTGCCGGAAATGCATAGCCGACTTCGATTTTTGCATAAATCTGCCGGCATCCGCCGAAACATCGTTGTCTGTATGCGAGATCAAATGCCCAAGACAGGGAACTGACATTCGGACGCGGCAGTTGCATGGACTCAATGCCGATGAACGTCAGTTCACGAAGGCTGAGGCTTTTGCCCTGCAAGAGCAATTCCGTATTCAAAAATGCAATTCCCAGATCTGCTCCCATTCCGGTGACCGGATTGTCCAGAGTATGGAGCGCCGGTCTCCAGCCAATCAGCAGGCCTGCGTTGATAAACTTTTCCGGCGAAGTTGCATTGACAACACCGAGACTCACACGGGTGGGCGGATATGACTTATGTGGAGCTTCCGATACTGGAACAGGCACGATGTTGGGTTTCGAAACCGTACCAAGTTCAGCGCGGCGTTTGAGCAGCAGTTCCCGCTCGTTCTTCCATTTTTGCGGACTTTGGCTGCCTGCAAGTTTTTCGTTTGAATCAATATACTCAAGTGCTGTGTCGAGAACGTGCGTCTGTTCTGCAGGATTCAGCCCTCTGAGAACACCGGTGTTTACTTTGTAATAGGTCACGACCTTATTTTTCGCATGCCGCGGGACTTTAACTTTCTTCTCCTCGACCTTTTGCGAGAACATCAGAGTATTGAATGCTTTGCGCTCTTTGTCTGTCAGAGTCCTTTCAAGGTTAAGATACTTGCGCACGTTTGAAGGACGGAACCTGATTTGTTTTACAAGCGAAGGAGTTCCGCTGACGACTCTGACCGTGTCCGACGGAATAACCCATGAGCGAAATTTGGAAACAAGATTCAGTGACGGGCGGCCCGCGTCCAGCACAGCAATCATTAAATAAGAACAATTGTCGTCAAAGTAATAATAGTCGATACGCGAAGTCGAGAGTTCAAAGACGGAGAGCAGCATTGAGGAAACTTCATCGGCAGTGAAGTTAAGGTCGTATTCCCAAAGGTCTCTGCTTTCTGCGTTGTTGTATTCCTGAACTTTGACGTAGTAGGGCATCATGCTGATCATGCCGGAGAACATTCCCGTCAATCCGAAGATCGGATAAAGAATCGGGTTTTGAGTCGAAGGATAGGCGGCGTGATTGACACCGTAATCAAGAAGTGAGTTTTCGGAGTCTGAATCGGCCTGCCTGATCACCATGTCGTTTATTGAGCTGATTTTTTCGCCTGCTGCCGGAGATGCTTTTTCCTTCGCGGTGTCTTTGGCGTCCGGCGAATCTCCCTCCGCATTGCCGTCTTTGTTTGCGTCCGAGCTGCCGCCGGTGTTCGCGCCCGCATTACCGTCTTTTTCACCGGCTTTGTTGTTGTCCATGTTTCCGGTTGAGTCCGCAGGAGCTGCAGAATCGGTGCCGGCCGCTGCAGGTTGAACCGTCGCCTCCGGATTCGTTTTTTTGAATTTCAGGAGAGTGTGGCCAAAAAGCGAGGCGGGGCTTCCGGCAAAGTAAGATGAAAAAATCAGTGAAACATTTTCGGCTTTGACTCTCTCCGTGAAGATTTTGTTGCGTTTGCAAACGTCCGACGAATTGTCAGGCTCGGGGTCTTCAAAGCGGGTGTTGAGTGTTTTTTCAAGAAACTTCCTGCGGGCAGGATACTTGCACAGTGCTTGTTGCCGGCTCGAGTTCATTCCCTCGGTAAACGCTTTTATCGTCGCTGCCAGTTCATCCTGCGGCTGTGTCCGTCCGGCAGCGTCGGCAAAAAACTTGGGGTCGTCGACAATGCTGAGTTCGCCCCGACCCCATGCCGGAACATAGAAAAGAATTTTCTTCCATTCGTTTGAATTGCCGATGATTTCGATTTTTTCAGAGCCGATTTTTTCCAAAAACGATACTTCGGCCGTCGCGATTTGAGACATCAGGACAAAACTGAATGAACAAACCAGCCGCAAACGGCAGAAAAGGGCCATGACGGTTCCTGACTTAAATGAAAGATTCCGAGAGTTTTCTCTCGGAGGAGTCGATCATGTCAAGGCGCTTGCGCGTTTGCTGCCTGAGCAGCCGTCGCGACACCGGACTTCACTTTTATGCCGGCAGCCGTTTTGGTTTTTTGGGGAGCATGTTTCGTGTCGGTGTTCTTCTGAAAATGGGGGCAGGGCTTTGAGTTTTGCGCTGTTCGGCAGGACGAAGCCTGACTTCAAGAAGCCATCCTCTGCTCTTTTCCCTGAAGAGAAAATCGTGGCCGCCGGCATCGGTGACCTTGAATGTTCCGGCATTGAAAGAAGTTCTTTCGGAGGCCTGTCCGGCGTGTCCGGAAGCGCTGACCCGAACCAACTGGGCGTTTGAAAATCCGCTGGGTTCCGTTTCCAGCGTCACTCGGAATGCGCTGCCCCTGATAACGACTGTCTGAGTGCCGTCAAGGTTGACCTTTACGACGGGAGTCGATGTCTCATACGTGCGGTCGGGGGAATGAAGGCGGGCACTCGCCAAGAATGTCAGATTCCCTTTTTCCTTGTTGTCTTGAATTGTTATCTGCTGCTGCACGTCCTGCGCAAACGCCGGACGGACGGCGCTCAGGACAAGGATCGGGAGGCTGGCGATGCCCGTAAATGAACGTCCTTTGTGCTTGATCGAACTTAAGATCTTCAGCATAACCGTTTGGCCTCATGCCCCGATAAACGCGGGAATTAAATATTGCCTCAAAATAGCTCAGGAGCTCCCGAATGGCAAACTACATCTTTAATATGGTCAACATGCGCAAGGTGATTAACGGCAAAGAAATAATTAAAGGCATGTATTTGTCGTTTCTTCCGGGGGCAAAGATCGGGGTCATCGGTAATAACGGTGCCGGTAAGTCGACCCTGCTCCGCATTATGGCCGGTGTAGATACCAACTTCTCGGGTGAAGCTTTTCCTGCCAAGGGAATCAAGGTTGGTTACCTGCCGCAGGAACCTGAACTGAATCCCGAAAAAAACGTTCAGCAGAACATTGAAGAAGCATTTGCGGAAACAAAAGCACTTCTGCAGAAATTTGAAGATTTGAACATGAAAATGTGTGAGCCCCTTGATGATGCAGAAATGCAGAAAGTCATCAACGAGGCGGGCCGTGTGCAGGATCAGCTGGATGCCTGTAATGCTTGGGAGCTTGACCGCACAATCGAAATTGCCATGGATGCTCTCCGCTGCCCGCCGGCCGATGCCGATGTCAAGACCCTTTCAGGCGGCGAGCGCCGTCGTGTTGCACTTTGCCGGCTGCTGCTCTCCAAACCCGACATGCTTTTGCTCGACGAGCCTACCAACCACCTTGATGCGGAATCTGTTCAGTGGCTTGAACGTCACCTGAAGGAATTTGCGGGAACGGTTGTGTGCGTTACTCACGATCGCTACTTCCTTGACAACGTCACCGAGTGGGTTCTTGAGCTTGATCGCGGCGAAGGTATCCCATGGCACACCAACTACAGCGCTTGGCTGGAACAAAAAATCAAGCGTTTGTCGGAAGAAGAAAAGCAGGAATCCGTTCGCCAAAAGACACTCAAGCGCGAGCTGGAGTGGGTTCAGCTGAGCCCCAAGGCGCGTCAGGCCAAGGCCAAGTGGCGCGTGTCGGCGTATCAGCAGATGCTCAATGAATCGAACGAGCAATACGAAACCGTAAAAGAAATCCCTTTTCCGCCGGCACCGCGGCTCGGTGATGTGGTTGTCGAGGCTGAAAACCTCGTCAAGGGATTCGGCGACAGGCTGCTGTTTGACAACCTGTCATTCCGTCTTCCGCCGGGTGGAATCGTGGGTGTGATCGGTGCCAACGGCGCGGGTAAGTCGACCCTCTTCAAGATGATTGTCGGCATGGAAAAGCCTGACGGCGGAGCGCTGCGGCTCGGCGAAACCGTTAAGGTTTCTTACGTTGATCAGAACCGTGAAACGCTGGAAGGCAACAAATCTGTCTTCGACGAGCTTTCCGGCGGCCGCGATCTGATTCAGGTCGGAAACCGAGAACTTGCGGCCCGTTCATACATCGCGAGTTTCGGCTTCCGCGGTTCGGATCAGCAAAAGCTGGTCGGCAATCTTTCGGGCGGTGAACGCAACCGGTTGAATCTTGCCAAGCTCATCATGAACGGCGGCAACCTGCTGCTGTTGGACGAGCCGACCAACGATCTCGATGTCGATACACTGCGTGCTCTGGAAGACGGACTGGTCAACTTCCCCGGCTGTGCTGTGGTGATCTCCCATGACCGCTGGTTCCTTGACCGCATTGCGACCCACATTCTTGCCTTCGAAGGCGACAGCCGCGTGATTTGGTTTGAAGGCAACTATCAGGATTACGTTGAAGACAAGCGTCGCCGGTTGGGCGATGACGCGGTCAATCCAAAGCGGATTAAGTACAAACCGCTGACCCGTTAATGTTAGTGAAACACTAGTTTTTACAGCAATAAATGCTCCTTGCTGGCTTGCCAGTCGGGAGCGTTTAAAGTATTCGACAGCAAATTGCCTTTCAAAACAAAAAGGTGCGGAAGGGGTAATCGGACGATGTTGCAGTACACGCTGGCGCGCGACTCTCTGCTTGTCGGATTCGGCAGCGCACGTGATTCCGATGTGTCGCCGCTTGAGAATCAGCCGCAGTCCAAAACCGGACCGCGACCTTCAATTTTTTTCGCCCCCACGCGCGATGCCCATGGTTTGCTGACCCGCAAGAACTTCTCTCACGTGCTGCTCGTCCGAAAGGTTCTGACCGACGGTGATGCCCGTGCTGTTTTGTTGCCGCTCCCGACCGGCGAATGGGTTGCCGACGAGCAACTTGAGGCTCTCGTCCCCTCCGATCACTATATGGATGTTGCGACTTGCATTTCACGCGAAAGCTCGCTTGCCGCTGGGGCCGACATTGCACATTCGGCCTTTGAATTCGAGAGCATCGAATTCGAAACTCCGGTCGTCCTGAGGATTGAAAGTTACGTTTCTCAAAACCGGCTGCGCGAGCAGTTCAGCCTTGAAAATGTGCCCGAGGAATTTGCTGCCTTTGCGGTGCACTGGCATCAGCCCGAAATTCGTTGCAGCCCGCTGCTGCAGACGACATACGCATCCATGGCAACCGGTTCGCTCGTGTCCTATCACGCCGGATTGTTTTTCGGGGTTGCTGCATCCCAAGCATCAGCGGCGCTTGTGCCATCCTACGCTTCATGTGTTCAAATGCAGGCGGGCCATTCATCCATCGGTGAGTTTGCCTGTGCGCTTTCCAAAACCCTGAATACCCTAAAGCAAATTGGCAGCGGTGCGCCCTCTGCAGTTCGGAATCAAATTTTGCGGCAGTGGGCAACGTATCAAACCGAACCCATTGCAACCGGAACAAGTCAGGGGCTGATGGTTTGGCCTGTTGATGCCAAAGCGCCGTTTGAGCTCACCTACACGTTTGCATCTACCCTTGAGACGGCAGTACGCCCGTCCGGAAAAAGCTTTTCTGCAGGTCGTGCCGAAGTCTCCAAATCGGATGCAGAATGGCTCGCAACCGTTCATAAAAACCGCGGTGTTCCTGAACTTCCCGAATACGTGCGCGGACTGTATGATCGCTCGCTTCTGACTCTCAAACAAATGCAGGACCCGACGGGCGGCATTATTGCAGCTCCTGAGTTCCAGTTCGAATTCACCGCCTGCGGCGGCTACGGTTACTGCTGGGGACGCGATGCGGGATTCATTTCGCTGGCGATGGACACTGCAGGAATGTTCGACGAATCCGAAAAATTTTATGCCTATATGGCCAAGTGTCAGGCTGAGAACGGAAGTTTTCTGCACCGCCATGACATGAACGGTCACGTCGGACCGAGCTGGGGGCTGTTGCAGCCCGACGAAACCGGAAGTGTGCTTTTTGGTCTTTGGGAACATGTGCGTATTTCAGGGCGCACCGAAGTGGCTCTGAAACTGCGCGGAATGGTCGAGCGCGCCGCTCAATGGCTTGCGACTTGCAGATTCGAAGACACCGAATGGATTTGCGACGGCTTTGATTTGTGGGAGGAGCGCGAGGGCGTTCATCTTTATTCCGTTGCCGCGGCCGTGGCAGGTCTGAGGGCTGCTGCCGACCTGTCGGAAAAACTGGGCTGGACTGTCCCCAAGATGTGGCGTGACAGAGCACAGGTTCTCTCAAAACTCATCGAAGAAAATCTGGTTGCCGCGCGCAACCCGTCCGGCACTTCATTTGCGCGGACTCTCTTTTTGAAAAACACCACGGCGCAGCCGGCATTGCAGTATACGAACACGGACCCTGTTTCGCAGGCTTCCCGCAGCAGCAACTCAGTTGCCGCATCGGCAGAGCAGCGCCCGCTTGAAGCCGCCGGAGTCAAGCCTCAGCGCTGGGCCTGCGATTATGTCATGGATATTTCGCTGCTGGGAGTCGTAGAGCCTTTTCGGGCAATTTCGGAAGACTACGCCGAACACGTGCTCCCCGAACTTTGCCGCACCGCCCGTAATACACTGTGGCGCATCGGAGTCGGCGGAATCGGCCGATACGAAGGCGATCACTATCGTGACGGTCAGCCTTGGATTCTCACCACCCTCTGGCTCGCATTGGCCGCCGCAAGGTGCGGTGAAAACGAACTCGCCACCGAATGCTGTGAGTGGGTTCTGAATCACACGCCGCGCGAAGGACAATTGCCGGAGCAAATCGATCCCGTCACAGGTGAACCTTCTTGGGTGATGCCTCTGACATGGTCGCACGCAATGTTTGTGCTGGCCTGCAGTCAGCTGCCGTCCGATATCTGGAACAATGCCATGAGTTCTGAATCCGCTTTTGCCAAATTCAACAATCCGACAGAGTGAGGGATCCGATGTTTAAACAACCGAATTTGCAGTCTCACAATTCCGGCCCGAATTCTTCAGGACAAAACTCCAAAAAGCCGAAGCTCATTTTTGCTGCCGCGGCTTTGGGCATCGTTGGAATTATCGGTTTGCAGCTCGTCACAGCCAAAAAGAATTCCGGCGGTCAGACCGACCGGAACGCACCGGCAGCCGGCAGCGAAACTGTCGAAATCAGCATGTGGGATCAGGAAGAATCTGAAAACACGAAGGTGATGGACGACTGGATTACGCGCTTTACCGCTGCGAATCCTAACATCAGAGTTATCCGCCAGACCTATCCGAACGAAGACCTCCGCACAAAATACACAACGGCAGCCACGGCGGGTCAGGCAGCGGAGCTGGTTTGGGGACCGAACGATATCGCCGGCGTTTTCACGACGGCCAAACTTATTCAGCCGGTCGAAGGCTTTGTCGATGTCAGCAAGTTCACTCCTGCATCTTCGGAAGCAGTGAAGCTCAAGGGTGCGACTATGGGTGTGCCGACAACCTACGGCAACCATCTGATGCTGTTTTTCAACAAAAAACTTGTCAGCGCAGCACCGGCGACAACCGCTCAGCTGATTGAAGAGGCGCGCAAGCATACCAACGCCGCTCAAAATAAATACGGGCTGGTGTTTTTTCAGAACGAGCCTTTTTGGCTTGTTCCTTTTGTCGGTGCGTTCGGCGGATGGCCTATGGCATTTGATGCCGAAGGCAACGCACGGGTTGAGCTGAACAGCGATGCGATGAAGAGTGCGCTGACGTATCTCTACAAGCTGAAGACAGTTGAAAAAATTATTCCGAAGGAATGTGATTACGACTGCGCGAAGGGACTGTTCATCGAAGGCAAAGCCGCGATGACAATCAACGGCGACTGGAGCGTCAAGGAGTTTCAGGCCAAACTCGGCGATCAACTGGGCATGGCTCCGCTGCCGGTTCTTTCGGAAACCAATCGCCCTATGACACCCATGGTGAGCGGCCGTTACGTCTTCATTAACGCTCAGATTGCACCGGCCAAAAAAGAGGCGGTATCCAAGTTTATCAACTTCCTGACATCGCGCGAAATTCAAATTGAAGTTGCAGAGCGCCTTGGACGTATTCCTTCGACCAGTGAGGCACTCAATTCCCCGCGCGTCGCATCACTGGCTTCTATTCAGCCTTTGATTGCTGCTGCGTCAAACGGCCGGCCTATGCCCGCACAAACTGAGATGCGTGCAGCTTGGGATGCGATGCGTCCTGTGCAGCAAAAAATTATGTCGGGTGACATGACCGTGGAAAAAGGTGTTGAAATCATGCAGCAGAGCGCGCTTGAAAAGCTCGCCGCGCTCAAAAACTAAGTTTGCCGAGACGCTTTTGTGATGATGAGTCTATCTCTTTTGCCGGCCATTGCTGAAGTCCTGCGGCTCCTTCTGATGGTTGCAGTTGCGGTCTCCGCTGTCGTCGGCTTCCTGTGGCTGAACTACAAGTACTGGCGCTCTGAATATTATCTCGGAGTCATGGCTCTTATTTCGGTGCTTTTGTGCGCCGAACTGGTTCTGGTGCTGGAAGCTTCGGTCGCCGGTGCGCTTTTCATCGGACTTTTGCCGTTAGCGGCGGGTTTGCTTTTTAAAAAAGTCATACGCGGACGGTGGATGATTCCTTTCTTGTTCGCCGCACCCGCGACCGCGGGCGTTGCACTCCTGTTTTTGTATCCTCTGGTCTTTGAGTTTTTTCTGGCCTTTCACAAGCTGAATCTCGAAACACTCGGTGACTGGATCCGCACCGGCAAAATTGAATTTGTCGGGGTCAAAAACTTTCTTGAAGTGCTGCAGACCGGCAGTCAGACGCGTGAAAGTTTTTGGCTTGTGACTGCGCGAACTTTTGCGTGGACCGGAATCAATCTGGTTTTTCATGTTGCTTTCGGATTGGTTTTGGCGTTGTTTTTGAATCAGAAAATTCGCGGCACAGGCATCTACCGGACGATTCTGATGCTGCCTTGGGCTATTCCGCAGTTGATAGCCGTTCTTGCTTGGCGCGGAGAGTTTCATTCGGCATACGGTTACGTCAATCATCTGATCCAAATCGTCAATGAGACTTTCAGTTTCACCGCGGGGTCTTCGCGTATTGCTCCGCTTGAGTGGGTGGGATTCAAACCTCAGGAGTGGTGGACGAACCCGCATGCACTCTTTGCATCTATCTGCATAGTGAACGTCTGGCTCGGTATTCCGTTCATGATGGTCGTGTCGCTGAGTGCGCTGCAGTCAATTCCAAAAAGTTACTACGAGGCTGCAAGCTTGGACGGGGCATCTGCGTGGCAGCGTTTTCGCAATATCACCTTGCCGCTCATCAAGCCGGTGATGGTGCCTTCCATGATTCTGGGGATGATTTGGACTTTCAACAACGTGAACGTCGTTTATCTGATGACGTCTCAAAGGGGCGGCTCCGAAGGAGCGGATATTCTTGTGAGCGACCTCTACAAGCAGGCATTTGTTTATAACCGATATAGTTTTTCGGCTGCCTATGCGATCGTCATCTTTCTTATTTTGGCCGTGCTGACCGCCGTGTGGATGAAATCTTCGCGCATGGCCGAAGATCCCGCCCGCAGGTGAGATTCAACAAGGAGTGGATTCAACGTGTCATCGATTGAAAAAGTAGGCCGCGGTCAATCACTTTTCACTCATGCATTTCTTTGGGCGGCATGTCTTGTTGCGCTCTTTCCTGTTTCGCGCATCATTACGATTTCACTCAGGCCGGGGAACCGGCTTTTGTCGTCGGATATGAGTCTGATTCCCGACGATGCGACGCTCGCCAGTTACTTCAATATCGTCACTCAAAAGCCTTTTTTGCAATGGCTTTATAACAGTCTGCTGATCACCATGACGACCAGTCTTATCGGTGTCGCACTCGCAGCGAGTGCAGCCTATGCATTCGCCCGATATACATTCCCCGGCCGTAAGTCCGGATTGCTTTTTCTGATGACGACGCAAATGATTCCGGGGGCAATGTTGCTCCTGCCGATTTATCTTGTTCTCACCAAACTTGGACTCAACAATACGTACACCGGTCTGGTTGTTGCCTATTCGGTTACAACTTTGCCTTTTTCGATCTGGATTCTGAAAGGCTACTTTGACACCGTGCCGCGCAGTCTTGAAGAAGCCGCCCGTATCGACGGCTGCACGGAGTTCGGTGCGTTTTACCGAATCCTGCTGCCGCTTTCGAAGCCCTCTCTGGCGATCGTCTTTTTGTTCAATTTCACGCAGGCTTGGAATGAATATCTGGTGGCATCGACAATTCTGCAGGATCCCCGCCTGCGGACGTGGCCTTTGGGACTTTATGAGCTTCAGGGTAATTTTAACTCCGAATGGGGTCTGTTTGCGGCAGGTTCCGTGCTCATTTCGGTACCGGTGGTTCTGCTGTTCCTCTATTCAAGCAAATACATGATTTCAGGTCTTACACTGGGCGGAGTTAAGGGCTGATTCATTTTGTGTGCCCGTTTTCAGCTGCCCGAAAATTCAGTTTAAAATACTGAATTCATTGAAGTACATGATAGCCGGTTAAATCTCTCCGAAAGGACCTCCGATACGACTTCGGGAGGGAGCATGAAACTTACGGCAGTTTCGATATCACGCGGGGCTGTTCGGATGGCTTTTGCCTTCGGACTTGCATTCGCCGTGGGTTGCAGTGCTTCAGAACCGACCACATTGGTGACCAGCATTTGCTCAAAAGGCGGTCGTCCGAGGGTAGAGTCCGGCAACGGCAAAGCCTCAGGTGCTTCATCACTGAATTTAACGCCGGTTTTAAAACCCGAGAATTCGTTTCAGGCAGCAGTCGGGACCGGTTTCATTGACATCAAAACCTCCGATGCTGAAAAAAAACCGCTTAGTAGACGATGCACTGTCAGCCTGCGCTCAGCCGGCACATCAGAAGATTCAGCGTGGATCTGGACTGCGGGTCATTGCTTTTACGATCCGCAATCTGCAGAGTTCAGAAATTCCAAATTTACGCTGAGCATCTATCTTGACGGCGGATATTTTTCTTTGCCGTTGAACATCGACGGATTTCAGGAGTTTTCTGCGCTTTCAGAATATTTCGACAAACTGCTGAACAATCCGTTGATGCCCGTGCCTGAAAACTTCAAACAGATATTGGGAAATGCACTGCCGCGCGCAACATCGCAAATTTGCACCGACGAAAGTGAAACTTACCGCAAAGAACTCGGCAGCAAAGCCAAAAACATTGCATGCTTCAGCCGCAACGAACTGCGCGGAGTCAAAGTTCGTTTTCAAACTGATGCTGCCAATGCGGGCATGCTCAAAGCAGTTCTGACGGAACTGCGCAAACGTGAAGATTCGGTGAAATCAAAACTTTCTGCCGGACAAAACCGTTTATTCGAAGCCTACACCAATGCACACAGCTGGAATCAAAGACGCATTTCCGATTTGCGCAGCGTTTCCTATCTTTTGAATACACAGTTTTGCGCGGCAACTGCTGCTGACAGACCGCCTCCCGAAGATCCGGCTGCGCCCGCCGATTCGGGTGTCGCATGTCTTTTGCGGCCGGTGATTTTGGCTGAATTGAAAAAGCTGCTGCCGGCAAACGATTTTTCTGTTGTCTCGCAAGTTGTTGAGGACGGCAGAACTCCTTTGGCAGAGTTGCGCAAGAAAACCATAGGCTGCAGCAGAACGGTCGAGGGAGAAGACGTTCCGTTTGGCGCAGACCTGACCAAAATGACGCCTTGCGACATGCACGACCTTAGCCTTCAGGCATGGCGGACCTTTGTGGACAAAGGACCGAAAATTGATCCTGCAATTGCGACAGATGCAGTGTTCGGCTTGAACCGCGATTCGTACTTCGGTTTTTACACCAACTCGATTGCCGCGGCTGCTGCAGGCGGATTGCCAAAAGCAATGTTGTTTCCGCTGAACAGCAAAACCGTGCTGAACTTTGAATACACGACGCGCTTGGATGACAGGTCGAAGAAAAATAATGATACTTTTTTGATGAACTACGATGCTGAAAAGCAGCAAATCAATCCTGTCAAAGGCGCGAGCGGATCTATTCTTTCGGTCTTCGGTGTGCTGCCTATGGGCTTGCTGTCGACAGTAGACGGTGAGGCGACATCGGGAGGCGCGACACTCACTCCTCTTCCGCAAGTCGGCTCGGAAGATGCAGCGGCGGCCCCGAACGGCAAGCGACCCGCCCAATCAGATTCGGGTTGCTGAGCAAAAAAAATGCCCGCATGTAAAATGCAGGCTGAGCCGTTTTTGTTCGGATGAATGGATATTTATTTTCCGAACCTCTTGTCCAGACGCGCTGCGCAGGCTTCAACTTTTTGCGCAAGGCCTGCAACTGCACCGCCGCAGTCCCAGTCTTTCCAGCCGGCACGGCTCAATCGGATGAAGCCGCAGTCTGCATTGGTCTGAGGCTCAGTCAAATTCCTTCCGCAGGTGCGTCCGCTCGCGTCCCATGACTTTTGAGTCGGGTGTTTCACTCCGCGCCCGCCTTCGGTATTGACGTATGTTTCGTTGATCTGAAAAAGTCCGACGTGAACACCGTTGCGGGCCGTCGGCCGTCCGCCCGACTCGCACAGAACCACACAGGTTGCGCGGTGCTGATCCCATTTCGGAAATCCGGCCTTTTCAACGTAGCCTTTGATTTTCAAAAGCGATTCGTCGGTCATCGACATATCGTCGCTCGCACCCTGAATAAAATTTTCGGACTCGTTGAACTCGCGTGAGGTCTGGCAGGCTGCAACAGCCGACACGAGGAGCAGTCCGTTGAAAATTTTTTTAGCTTTGAACCAATGAGCATCCATGCTTGTTCACCCCATTCGCTTGGTCACCGACAAACCGCCGTCCGTGGCGATAACCTGTCCGGTGATCATACGACTTTGCTGACCCAACAGAAACGAGACTGTTTGCGCCGGATCTTCCGGTTCAGATAAAGCCTGAATCGCCTGAAGATTCAGGCTCGCTTTAAGAGAATTTTCATTGTCGACAATCCGCTGGCTCATGCGCGAGCGTGTCAGACCTGCAGCAACCGCATTGAACCGTACAGGAGCATATGTCGCAGCGCAGGAGCGAACCAATGCTTCAAGGGCACCTTTGGCTGCAGCGATGGCTTCGTGATTCTGCAGTCCGATACGCGCCGCAGTGCTTGAGATCAGCACGCAGCTGCCGTGTCCTTGTTGCCTGAAGGTCGGCAGCACTGCCTTGAGGCCAAGGAATGCTGTTGTGACATGCCGCCCCATGACGTCCTGCCATTCGTCGGCACGGGTCAAATGCAGCGGCTTGAGAAGAATTGAACCGGAAAAGTGGGCATACCCGTTGAGAGCCTGAAATTTTTCCAAACCGGTCTGCACGGATTGTTTGAGAAAGTCTTCATCAAACGGCGAACCTTGCAGCGCGATGTGTTCGGCATCCGGAGAATAGCTCAAAGGATTTTCACACATAAGAACAAAACGTGCGTCAGGATTTAAAGCAACGACCGCGCGGGCCATGGCTGAGTTGGCGCCTTGAATGACATAAACAGGTTTCATTATCCGAGAACTCTTTTCAGAGTTTCAGAAAGCGACTTGCCGTCGACCCGTCCGACAAGTTCTCCCTGCAAAGATTTCATCAGAATTCCGAATGTTCTTTCGGAGGTCTTGCCGAGGTACTCTTTGATGAAGGCTTCGAGTTCCGCACCCGTAAGTGCTTTTGGGAGGTACCGTTCCACGATCGCCAGTTCTGCCTTCAGCGGAGCCTGACGGTCGGCCGGATATTCAGCCATGCTTTTTTGAAGTTGTTTTTGGTATGCCGCAATAATTTGAACAACTTCGGCTTCCGTGCGCAAACGGCCGGGTTCTTTGAGATCGTTGATCTCCGCATTCCGGACTTCGTTGTAGATCATGCGCAAAACGGCGAGAAGGTCTTTTTCACCTTCTTTCATTGCCTTTTTGATGTCTTCGCTGAGGCGGGTCTTGGTGTCGCTCATGGCAGTCTTCCTTCAGGTCGGGCCGGACTGTTTGAGGAATCCGGCTCAGTCTCTTCAATCCGGATTTTGTACGAACAAGACCGAACGCTCACGCCCGATCGTTGCAGAAATCCGACCCTTTTCATCTACAGGGTATGTGCGCCCCGAGACAAGTTCAATTGCGTCTTTTCCGGGAATAAAGCGCGTGTAGATCTGCACCGTCTGATTGTCTTTGGTCATCAGCTGATTTGAGAGGAAGTAAGCAAAGTTTTTGTTTCCGAACGAACGCTCGAAGCCCCAGAGCCATGCGAAGTCCGCTTCCGGATTACCAATCGTCAGGTACTGGCCGTTCAGGCTGACCTTGACCGAAGAGTTGAGTTTGCCCCTGCGCAGCGCAGGATGCTCGTTTCTGGCTTTGATAATGCGAGAGTAAACAGACAGCAGGTCCCTGTCGAGGTCGGATGAAAATTTCACATTGGGGTTTTCCAGACACCACGTTCCGGGATGAGTGACGCACTGGGTTTCAAACTGTTGCCCCAAAGAGAGATCTTCCCACACCATAGGCTTGCGGCAGGTCGGGTCATCCGAACCCCACATTCCGACTTCAGCGCCGTAGTAAATCACCGGCGCACCGACGTAGGCCATTTGGAAAGCCACAATGCCCTTGAAAAATTCCTTCTCCAGAAGGCCGGGTTTGTCGTTCGAATAGAGAGCTCCGCGGTCAGGCTTGTTGACCGTGTCGTTGTCCCAGCTGTTTCCGTCCTGAGGACGTGTCGAAAGCCAGCGGTTTTGCCAGATTGTCTTACTCAAAAAGCGGTCGGTGTCGTGGCTGTCAAGCATCGTCCAAAGTGCATGCTTGGTGTGCTCGCGGTAACCGTTCAGGCGTCCCTCGAGAAAGTTTTTGGCCGTGCTCGCGGTAAATTTGTTTTTCAAATCAGGATTGATGAACCAGCTTTCGGCCAGTGTGCGTGACCTGTAGTTCATGATTCCGTCCGACTGGTCTCCCTGAAGCATGTCAAAGCCGTCATACCAATCTTCGGCAATGATAAGTGCGTCGCGCTTGACGCCCTTGAGATGCTTTCTGAACAGTCGCCAGAAAGATGCGGGCACATCGGCATAAACGTCGAGACGGATTCCGTCGACACCCTTGAATTGAATGCCGTCGATGTTTTGCGGTTTGAACCATCTGTCGACAACCGCAAAGATGTGTTTTCTCAGGCCGGGGTGAAGAGCGCCGTCGGCGAAGCCCTGACGGTGATTGATGAGCGGACAAAATCCTGCCCACGAATCGAAACGGATTTTTGCCGCGAACGGATAGCGCGCGGAGTCCGGATAAAACTCGGAGAGCTGACAGGAGCGCGCGTAGTAGTTGGGTTCGCCTTCGTACGAAGTGGCAAACCATTCGTAATAGGGTGATGTCCGGCCTCGGCGCGCAATGTCTTCAACCAGCGGACCGTTTGATGCGGAGTGATTGAACACTCCGTCAATCACGACTCGGATTCCGTTGTTTTGAAGTTCGCTGACAACCGACATGAATTCTTTGTCGGCACGGGTGAGTTTCCACGTGGACGGATCATCAAGACGCTCGTTTGCCAGCAATTGTTTGTCGTCTTCATACAAATCCGGTTTGCCGTCGGCACCGACAGTCATCGGTCCCAGTTTTGCATCGACGTGGCGGTAGTCTTTGGTGTCGTAACGGTGAAGCGAATCTGAATCAAACACAGGGTTGAAATAGACACCCGTGATCCCGACGGACTTCAGGTACGGCAGCATGTCGCGGACACCCTTGAGGTCCCCGCCGTAGCGCCGCGTAAAAATAATCTGACGCTGAATTTCGCGGGGGTCGAGTTCGGGCTGGGTTTGGCGGACGATGCGCTCCATGTTGCGCTCTGTGGGGGTAAAGCTGAACCAGCTGCCCGTCCAAGGTGAGACTGTGCGTTCGAGCCGCGAAAGCGCAGGAAGACTCTTTTCCCATTCGGTCGGAAAAATTCCGACAACATCATTGGATTTGTCACCGTTGCGGAAGCGTTCCGGAAAGATTTGATACCAGGTTGTGTCAATTGACCACAGCGGGACTTGATACAGGTCTGCCCCGTTAATCTGCTGTGTCTCTGAATCGTAGACGAAATCAAAGGCGTTATTCCGTTGATTGCCGGTGAACGGTTCGGCTGTCAGCAAACCTTTTTGTCCGAGGAAAAATGTGTTGTCGGCATCTTTTGCGACGACAACGTAGGTTGACTGCACGCTGGACTCGGGAAGCGAGAGCAGTCCTGAGAATACAGTGTAACGCAGGGAATCGACGGTGTAGCCGGTTTGCGGCTCAAGAGAAATCTGCTTGCCGTTTGAAAAAAGGACCGAGATTTTTTCGGCATCACCTTCAAACATTTTCAGTTTGAAACGAATAATCCGTTCACCGGCATCAAGCGCTGCCACCGACTGCATGTCCAAATCGACCGCGGCTTCATCGATGATGCCGTCGCGTTTGCCGATCAAAAATTTGGAAAGCTGAGCCCGCGGTGCGGGAATAATGTTGTTATTGTAAGGAGCGAGCCCGCTTTGCGGTTGTGTCGGGTCGGCAAGCCAGTCGAATGTTTCGTCTTCGTAACGGACTACGAATTTATAAAGAACATCGGCCGTGCGATCGAGCAGAACAGTGCGCTGAAAAGAGCCGTCTGTTTGGGGAGTCAGCCTGTAGGATTCATCAAATCCGGTCGACCAGCCGCGAAACGAACCGGTGACGTAAACGGATTTCACCTGTTTGCTGCGCGGCGGAAGTTTGCTGAGTTTGAAGTCCGCGCGACGGGGAGTGATTATCTTTGAGCGAAGAACCGAGATTTCACCCTGAGCATTGACTGCAATGGCTCTGACAATCGTCGGCTGCGAGATGCGTTCGGTCGCATTGAAGGTCCGCGTTGAGCCTTGCGGCCTGAGACCGTTTGCGGCCGGAATGCTGCCGTCGAGGGTATAAAAAACCCGCGCATTTTGCGTAACCTTAAAGCTCAGGTCTTGCTCGCCGGTTTCGTTGTTGAGTTTTGTTTCGATTTCAATGGCCGGCAGTTCACCGGTCCGCAACCCGTTGCGGTTTGCATTTCGGCGGTTCTCGGTGCTTGCCGTAGGGTTCTGCTCCCACGAATGAATGGGCTCATTGACGTAATGCACGACCGATTCAAGAGGAGCTGCCGGTATTTTTGCGGCCGGCGCCAGCGAAGACCGGCATCCTCCTGCGAGTCCGAGCGCAAGCGACCACAACACCGTAATTTGTGATTTTCGATACGGGCCAAATTTAATGAAGTTCATTCACGCGTCCGCCTTCTTCCGTGGAGTCGAACCAGTGCAAAGCTTTACGATCAATTGTTGTTGCGAGTTCAGAGCCGCGGACGGCTGCTTCCATGACCTGAAGGCGCTTGGGATTTGCGGAGCGGATGATGACCTGCTGGTCGGCAATTTTGGCAACCAGATGGGTTTCGTGTCCGTGAGGCTCAACAAGAATCACCTTTGGACTGCAGTCGACGCTGCCCTGTGATTCGCGGCCGTCCTTGGCGAGAACTTTGAGTGATTCCGGACGAAGGCCCAGCGTGTACGCGCCTGATTTTGCGGGTGTCGGTGCGTCCGAAAAGTCGATGTTCCAGCCGTTGACCGTGAAGGTCTTTCGGCCGCCGGAAACTTCAAGATGACCCTTGAAAAAGTTCATGCTCGGGTTGCCGATGAAGGAGGCGACAAAAGTGTTGACCGGCTTGTTGTAGAGTTCCAGAGGAGAGCCCAGCTGCTGGACCCGTCCCTTGTTCAGGACTGCGATACGGTCGGCAAGGGTCATTGCTTCGACCTGATCATGAGTCACGTAGACGACGGTTGCCCCGACTTTCTGATGCAGTGCTGCGAGTTCGATGCGCGTCTGACTGCGCAGCTGAGCATCGAGATTCGACAGCGGTTCGTCAAAGAGAAAAAGCGCCGGCTTGCGGACAATGGCCCGTCCGATGGCAACACGTTGCCGCTGTCCGCCCGAGAGCTGACTGGGTTTGCGTTCAAGCAAGTGGTCAATGTTGAGCATTTTACTTGCGGTCTGGACCCGCTCGTCGATCTCTTCCTGCGGCCGCTTTTTGATGCGCAGGCCGAAGCTCAGATTTTCACGGACACTCATGTGCGGGTAAAGGGCATAGTCCTGAAACACCATGGCGATGTCACGTTCTGCAGGAGCAAGTTCATTGACCGTCCGCTCGCCGATTTCGATACTTCCCGAGGTCACATCCTCAAGGCCGGCAATCATGCGCAGAAGTGTCGACTTTCCGCAGCCCGACGGACCGACGAGAACAAGAAATTCCCCGTGGGCCGCTTCAATGTTCACATTCTTGAGGACTTCAACTTTATTTTCGTATATTTTGTTGAGATCTTTGATGACCAGTTTGGCCATGGTGACTCCTCAGTTAGACTTTTGAACATTTAGTGACGAAAATTGGTACTTGACCGTCCGGTTTAACGCAAGTCACGGCGTTACCCCCATGCTCATCCGGACGGCTTTGAGAGCATTCAGCGAACCACATTTTGAGTTTGGTACAGCAAGTCGGTTCTTCTCGGAGCTCCGGCAGAGTATGTCCGCAGCTGCAGAATTTAGTTGTGCGCGCGACCATTCAGGATTGAGAGTGCCCAATATTCCTGCGACAAGAGCAGCTCCCGAGGCGGCAATCGGGGACGCCATACTCGTTCCGGACTTTTCACCATACCTGCCGTCGGGAAGGCTGCTCAGGATGTCGCTGCCGGGGGCGAACAGATACACGGACTCCTTGCCCCAGTTGCTGAATCGGGCACGGGTTTGGGACTGAGTTGCTGCGCCGACGGAAAAGACTCCCGCAAATTTTTTGGGAACCTGAGGATTCCGGTCCGTATTGAGTGCATCATTTCCGGCAGACGAAAAAATAAGAATGTCCGCGCGGGTTGCTGCCGCAAATGCATCGCGCAAAACCTGAGTTTCCGGCCCGCCGCCCCACGAACAGTTCATCAGGTCAACCCTGTCTGCGATAGCGGCCGAAATTGCTCTGGAGAGGTCTATGCTGTTGCTTTTGCCTTGCGAATCAAGCGCACGGAATATCTTCAGACGGGCATTCATAGCGCCGCCGAACAAACCGTCTTCAGACCATCTGTTTCTCAACAGTCCGGCAACATGTGTACCGTGACCGAATTCGTCGATCACCGACGGTCTTTCGAGGATGAAGTCGTAGCCGATGATGTCATCGACAAGTCCGTTGGCGTCGTCATCAATGCCGTTGCCGTCGATTTCTTTGTCATTGATTGCAAACACGGCTTCGAGCGCGGGATGGGCGACATCGGCTCCGCTGTCGATGACTGCGATTTTCATCGGGCGGGGGCGGATTTTTGAAGCTTTTATTTCAGCAACAGCCTCAGCGAGTCCCGTTGATTCAAGCCACCAAGGCTTGGACGGAGGGAGGGGTTGCTGCGACCGCACGGCGGGAGTCCATTCGTTGGCCATCAGAATGGGTCCGAACTCTACTTGCGGTTCGACCGCAGCCCAATGTGAGGGAAGGGTTTCGGGAATGCGGCCTTCCGCGACAATCACGTCCCCCAAAGCCGACGCTTCGGTTGAATGCGGTTTGTAGGAAAAGAGCACTTTGGGCGGTTGGGAGGACGCATGAAAACGTTCCGCGAGTTCGCGCGCACGGCCCTTCAGCCATACAACATATCTTTGTGAACTTTCGCCGCGGGTTTCACGTCGCGCGTCACTTTCGGGCTGAACCGGAACTGAACTTCGGCCGTCACTGGGTACCGAAGGTAAAAGACCGATATCGGCTTCCGTGTCTCCGACAAGAATATACTCGTTGCGGGCGGGATTGAGTGCAACGCCCGCGCTCGTGGCATCGCTCATCACAAGAGGCACTTTGATACGGCTGAATTGTGCGTCCATGCCGGTATAGGTTCCCCAAATGCCTGCAACGATCCATCTTCCGTTCGGGCCTATCCATGCACCGCATCCGGCGTTTTCGGAGCAGGGACTGATCGGAATTTTGATGTGGTTGATCCAGTTCGCGGATGCTGAACCGGAGTCGAGTTGCGCAAGTGCGGTTTGGCCTTCGCCGACCTTCAACAGATGAATGCCGCTTGAAACCACAGTGTCCCGCGGTTCCAGCGTTGTCCACGGAGCTCGGCTGAGAATAACATCCGCAGCCTCCTTCCCGCGGAGCGATACACTTGCAGCTTCACCTCTGTCTGAAAACGCAAAAAAACTTTGGCCGGCGAAGACGGCGTGCGTCCAGCGGCCGTAAATCGCCGGCAGCGTAATATCAGTTCTGTTTGGGGAATCATTGCCGGCCTGCGAAAATATTGTTGCCGCACCGGTTTTCAGATTGACCGCAAACCATTCGCCTGAGCGCGGATTTACGGCACAGCGCAAATCGCGGGGACCCGTGAGTCCCAGAGACTCCGATAAATCCGTCGCTTCAAAAAAAGCACTGCCGGCCGGAGTTATTCTGGCTTCAATTGTCGCAGTCTGCGAGCAAATTCTTGCAACAGTTGTATTCGACGTGGAAGAGGTCCGCTCGAGCACACCGCCGGAAACAATTCCGGCTTCCGAGGGGAAACGCTTTTGCAGATTATATGCGCCGTTCCGGTTGCCGCGCGCAATCAGAATTTTGAGATCTCCGGCGAGCAGAAAATCCCCGTCGGAATTGGAGCCCGCAAAAGCCCGCGAGCCCGCAGACGTATAGCTTCCTGAAGCCTTCGCATTCTGCGACAGAGCGGTGCCTGCAAGGGCAAGCGTGAGCGATGCAAATTTTACGAAGGACGCAGGCTTCATAGGCACTGAACCCCATTTCCGGTTTACGTCAAGGTGACTGGCGGTATTCAAGCGTGCGCGGAGTGACTCGGCCGTTATGATTCGAGGAGGCTCGTCCTGAGTTCAGCCAAAAAACTCCGTCGGTCGAAAACTGAAAGCTGTAATCAATTTTGGACCATGGGATTTGCCTGAGCAGCTCGGTCGGGAGCTGCCAGCGGAAGCGATAGTTTTGTCCGCTGCGGCCGGAGAAGGTTAACCATTGAGGACGCTGCTGCTGACCGTCAATCGCCCAAACCACCTGCGCCATAAGCGTGTCGGGATCGGTTTCAATAGCCGTGGTTACTCCCGGAACCAAAACCTCTGCCTCAACAGCCTGACAGCTTTTCAAATCGGATTCGGAGAATGAAGCAACGTCCGGCAGGTCTTCGGTTTTGTTCAAGGCAATACATTGGCCGGATCCCGTCAGTTTGCGCCATTGCCCTGCCCATGAAGGTGCAGGTGCAACGTCGGCTTTAATGCTGATTTCATAGTTCCTGCCGTAGTTGCTGTCCCAAACCGCCTCGCAGTTCCGG
>RFOM01000024.1 GCA_009926615.1 Pseudomonadota bacterium | reverse complement strand
CAAACCAGAGCAAACAAATCAGAGCAAATATTTACAGAGTGAAAAGACGACGACGGGGAATTGGAATCGACCGGATGTGGAGCGGGATTCATGTTAAAAACCGTTTTAAGTATTTTCCAACTTGGAGACCAGCGTCGACGCTTCTATAAGAACACTGACCGGGGCGGCGCATGCCAAGGAGGCGCCGCTGAGCTCCCGGGCCTCTGCATGCCGCGGAACGGCAGCAACCTCAGCGTCCACAAATGGATAGACGCGCTTGCGATGGACCACGAGTGTCTCACGCGCGTGAATGGCCGTCTTCCAGGCTTTGCAGGTCTTGCGCGCCGCGCCCACCGCCTGCTGGCCATGCCAGTGCGTGTCGCGTGATGCACCACACGCTGTCTGACCCCGCGCGCCGACAGAGCCGATCGCAGCATTTCGCGTCTGCGCCGACGATTTGCTCAAGGTCAAGCTCGACCAGTGGAGAGCGCCGCTGAGCTATAAGTCGGCCTCGCGAAACCTTCTACAGCGCCACTTTAAGAAGGTGACCAATGGCAGTTGGTTTGCGGAGGGTGCTGTATTCCTGCCGCTGTGCACGGCGGCGTCTATTGAGCGCAGGTGGGGCGTGTGCGCGAAAGGCCGACACCCGCTGTGGGACGACGTGCTGTGGCAGAATGACGACGCGGTGCCGTGAAGCACGTGCATGGTTCTTGTTGTCTATGCGAGAATAAAAGAGCATGTCGTCCTGGACGCGTCTGCGTCGCGTGTCTTATCTCCGGCGCGCTCTGGGCTTTTCCAGCACCCAGCCCCACCTCTGCCCGGGCACGAGGCTCTGCTCTACTGTCTCGAAGCGAAAGGCCAGTCCGGTCCGCGGGTCCCAGCCCGTGAAGCGCTTGGCATTCCAGAGTGCGTGTGTCGAGCTCAGCCACGCGGCAACGCTTTCGCCCTCTTCTATGTTGCTAAAGCCGGAGCGGCACTTGGCCATGAGTGCCCAGAACGCGGTGCCCAGCTCTTTTTCAGAGAAGCACTCGGGGAAAGCCTGTCCGAGAAAGCGATAGCGATAAACGTAGTCTGGACACGCGTCGCCTGGAAGCAGCTGATAGGCGTGGCAAACATAAACTGACATGGGTACCACGCGCACACGGGCGGCGCGCTCAATGACTTTATTAAAAACTCAAGGCCAACTACTCGAGCTCCACGCCATACCGAAGGCATGCCTTCTCGACGATAGTCAACACCTGTGTGTGCTGACACTTTAATTTCGCCGCGCAGTAGGACCCCAGCCGCATGAGGTTGTTCCTGACGACCGCGAGGCAGCTCGTGCCGTCCTTGCGCTTCATTGCCAGCAGCTTCGCCCCCCCTTCTTCAATAAGCTTGCGGGTAATCGACGGATACCCCATCTGCACGCTCACGAAGAGACAGCTGCTCCCGTCGACCGTGGTCATCGAGAGCATGGCGCTTTCCACGCCAGCCTCTTTACTCGCATGCAGAAGCAGCTTGAACACATTCTCATACCCCATGTACACGCTGATGTGCAGACAGCTGCAGCCGTCGGCTCTCGTGAGCGGGAGAAGCTCCTTTCCGTACTGCTTGAGAAGAATTTCTGTCGCCATTTCTTGTCCACCGGCCGAGCAAGCAAACAGACAGCTGCAGCCGTCGTTTTTCCTGAGGATCGCCAGGTCCCGGCCTCCTACCGCCAAAAGGCGCTTCATCACCCGGACATAGCCATTCTCGGCGCTGACGTACAGGCAACTTTCGCCGTCGTGTCTCGTCAGCATCAAAAGCTCTCTGTCTGAGAATGCGAGCAGGACGTCGATAACCTCGATGTATCCATTCTGCGCTGCAGCCCAGAGGCAACTTGCGCCGTCGTCTCTGGTGACCATCAGGAGCTCGCGCGCGTGCACTCCAGCCGCCTGCAGCAGTGCTCTCACCACCTCGGCGTGTCCATTCTGCGCGCTGATCCAGACACAGCTCACCCCGTTCGACTTCTTCGCAAATAGCAGCTCGAGCGCCCTATCTCCGGCCGCCGCGAGCTGTTCCATCACCATCGCAAGATCTCCATTCTGGGCGCTGATCCACAGACAGGTCACACCGTTGTTCTTCGCCATCATCACAAGCTGCTGCCCGAAACTCTTGACAAGCACCCTGGCGACTTCATGGTACCTGTTGTGGATGCTGATGTGAAGGCAGCTGTTGCCGTTATTCTTCGCGAGCGCGCACAACTCGCGCGTGGCCTCGCAATCACGGGCGGTCGCCAGGAGCATCATCACTATTTCGAGGTGTCCACCCGCCGCGCCAACGTAGAGGCAGGTCTCCCCGGCATGCGATCGCCACAGAACGAAGATACGTATCATGCCACAGCTAGCGGCTGCGACCAGCAGTGCACGGACCACGCCTGTTTGTCCATGCTGCACAGCCACGTGCAGGCAGTTCTCTCCCCTGTGGTTTGCCTGCATGAGCAGCTGGGGAAGCGTGCCGCGGCTGTCCCCCAACGCCAGCAGCAGCTGCACGCCAGCGGCCCACCCCCGGCGCGCGCTGAGCCACAGCAATGAGCACCCGCGGTCGTTCGCGGCCATCGAAAGCTCGCGGGAGCCATTCTCGAGAAGCGAGCACATGATCTCCAAGCGCTGGAGGTCCAAGGCGCGGAACACGAACAGACAGAGCCTGGAAATGAAGTGCTCGGACGAAGTCTGATGCTCGAGCTCTGTCAAAGGCTCGAGAAGCCCCAGCACATAGTCATCCATTCCGGCGTCCATGCCTGCAAGGATCAACGCCGACGGCTCTTGCATCCAGTCGGCTTGCGCAGGGAGAGACGTCGTCAGGTCGCGAACACGGGAGCGCCATACATTTCGCCATGTTCTCAAATGCAGTGCCTTGAAGTCTTTGTTCACCATACACAGACGCATAGACTCTGCAAAACTCATATGCCTTGCCAGCATCCCTTCTTCGAACATGAATGCCAGTTTCTCCATGGCAGAGCACTCTTCCTTTGTACAAGGATCCAGCGCGTAATTTAATGGGGATGTTGGAGACTCGCGGGCCGACTTTCCGTTTTTTTTTTCCATATTTTGATGTTTTAGCTCGCTATATCACACGAAACTTTGGGCAACAATTCGAAACAAGGCTTTTTGAGCGGCGACGTATTTTGCGCTTGAAACGTGCGCAACAATTCGAATCGATGCGTTTTATGCTCCGATATTTTCTCCGCGAACCCATGCAACAATCCCAATCGGTGCGCTTTGCGTGCTCCGATATTTTCTCCGCGAACCCATGCAACAATCCCAATCGGTGCGCTTTTCTTGTTCACTGTCATTTATTTTGAAAACCCTGCAAAACTATGCGAATTGATGCATTTTATAATTTATTTTTGCTTGCATATGATTACGTGGCAATGTGTTTAAACGGTCTATCGTCATGATGGGCTCGTAAAATTCACAGTCTTCACGGCCAGTCGTAGTCCTTCAACGATCGCTCCGGGCATACATCCGTACTATCACAATGGAAGTTGTTATGATGAGCAGGGACATTTTGTGCTCTGTGTTTCAAAGGCTTGCCACTATAGACCTTTTGCGCTGCACCATGGTATGTCGCAACTACCTTTCACTTATAGACAAGCACCTTGCGTCGACCTTCCAGCGTCACCTCATGTGGAATGGTTATTTCTTCGAGCGATGGGCACCAATATCACACACGTCACACGTCGTCTTCGATTTCGAACGCTCCGCGTTTTTCGGCTCAGTGGTGATCGACAAGCCTTTACTGCAGCACGTGTGGCGCTTCAATGTCGTTCCTATTGTCTCAAACTACTTGAGTGTCAGGTTGCGTATTCGCTTGCCCATAGACAAAATCCGGGTTTGCGGAGATAAAAGTGTCGTCGATCGTTTTCTTGAGCTCAAAGAAGTTTCAGCGGACATAAAGTCATGGGAGATAATGGATGTGAAGAGTTACCAGGACAAAAAGTGCGAAGGTCTGGGCGAAATGCTCTTGAGAGGCATCTTGGACAAGCACGACTCTCTCATAATTAACACCGAACACGAAATTCTTATCATGATCAAGAATGTTCCAGTCGTTCCTCTTCCACGAATAAACTACAGAATTCTATGTGTCATGAGAGGCGTGCTGTTTTGCATGAATTGCTTCCAGCGAGAGCCAAAGTGGCAGAGTGTCGATGCGGAGAATGCGCGCCATCGGGTTCTCTGTGCCACGTGTTTCGACATGCTGTTCGTCACAGAGTCGACACTCGCAAAAAAATGGATGATTCGCGGGAATATATCGAAACTTGACGTCAAGCGCGCACACTTTATCTTTCACCAAACGCAGGCGAGACACTCGTTGTCAGCAAACGTTCCACTCCGTTGTGTAGTGAAACAGAAGCTCTCCGAGGCACTGGGACACGAGAATTGGGATGCATTGGTTTCCAATAATCACATACACTATTCATCTACAACGAACACTGTTAAGCGATACTCGTTTGTTAGATAGACGCGTCAGTGCTGCATTGGCGACCAACGACACAGAGGCTCGTCTTGTACAGACATTTACTATCAAGTGCTTAGTAAATTAAATCATCAATTTCCCTTTTCAACTCCATTTCCTTTTCAAGTCTTCGAGCTCTCCGAAATGCTCTCCATGCGTTCCCTGCCTTAGCTCGATGCTTTGCACATTTTACTATCAACTTCTCACCATCCACACATTCTTCATCAAAATATAACCCTACATTTGTTGCTGGCGTCCATGTCATAAAAACTTTCATGGATATACGAAATTGCGCGCTGTCAACATTCACACACGCCGAATCCGGACCCAGCTTCAACAGGGCTAGCAAAAACCTAAGCGTCTGGGTCCTTGCGCTTCCGGTCTTTCTTGTCGAACAACACTGTGGCTATAGCCTTGTCCTCCGACGAGACGCCGAACAACAGCGCAATGTCGATCCCCTGAGACTTCGCCACGGAGGTGCGCGCGTCGGCCTCGTTGGCGCCGTTGAACATCCGGAAGCGCATCGCAGTGCGCTGGAGCTCAGTGGCACGCAGAAAGGCTTCTGTCGCAAACTCCTCCACCTTCAAAAAGTGCTCTACCTGCAAAACACTTGTCTCGAGCTCTGGGTTGGCGAGTAGCACCATCTCTTGAGCGGTGTGCTTGCAGTCCTTTGGAAACAAGCCCGTGTAAAGCTCCGCCTCCGCCACTGCACCGGCTTCCTTCCCGGCCTCCGCCACTGCACCGGCTTCCTTCCCGGCCTCCGCCACTGCACCGGCTTCCTTCCCGGCCTCCGCCCGCCACTGCACCGGCTTCCTTCCCGGCCTCCGCCACTGCACCGGCTTCCTTCCCGGCCTCCGCCGTCTCGGCGGTAGCAAGCACCGGGGTCTCCACCTCGGCGGCGGGATCCTGCTTAGCTTCCACCGTCACAGGCTGGGTCTCCGTGAGTGTCATTGTGTGGCAAACGCCGTTGGGTTCAGATGTCTTCTTGTCGAGGCTTATATAGAGTTCAGGGGAAGTTGGAGACACTCGGGGACTATGAGTTGTTTTTAAGATTTTACTCTGTGGTACAAAAATCAAATTTCAGCGCACGAATGTGTATACACAAATCAAGAGTTGGAGACCGGGTCGCGCGCCGCCGCGCCGCGGCCAGCAGCCAGTGCATGCCCACAGACACTTTCCTGATAGCCGGGCGCAGAATGCGCGCTCACACGCTGCGCGCCGCGCCGCGCGCGCCGCGCGCGCCGCAGCGCAAAGGCCCGCTCGTGCAGCAGTGCTGTTTGACGACACAGACTCTCAGAGGCCGTCTTCGAAGTCCTCGTGCTCCTCGCGCCGTCGCCGGCGCTTTGCAATCACCTCTCGGACACACAGCACGCACACCAGCACCATGACGCCTGAGACAATGAGCGAGATCGATATTATGATCACAATGTAGTTCGGAATCCAGTAGGTAGACTTATTCGGCGGGTTCCTGGGTGGAGGTAACGCATTCGGAGCGACAAATCCGACGACGCCCGCAATGTCAAAGTCTTCTACACTGGAAATTTGGAGAGTGTTCGAGAATAAGACCATCATTTCGCCCATGTCGTAGACTGAATCGCGTAGATAGCTGATGACCTGGAGGCGATCGGCGTCCTCCACCAGCACCTCGAGCGTCTTGCCGATCATAACACCGTCGACAAAGAGGGTGTGCATGCCCATTGTCCGTCGGCGCAGTCCCGTCGCAGGGACAGACGCCCTGCGTGCGTGCGCGCCTGCTCCGGATCCGTGCAACTCGCTGTGCTGGTCGACCCGTACAGGCCGCCGACGCGCTTCGGCGTACACGAAGTGCTGGTTTGTCCACCCTTTGATATCTGGAAACCAAGTGTTTTCACACTGCGTGAGCATGCATGTGGCCTCCGCATGGGTCTGGAGCTGTTCTCGAAAGCGAACGGGGTGGTAGATGCTGTTGTGCACGGACAGGGCGACTATCACCTCCATGTCGTGTTTTTCAAAGTCCGTTTCGATGGCTCGCGCCATGCGGTCTAGGGCGTCGTACAGAATCTGTGTGTATTCACTGGAAGTCGCTATCATATGCGTGTGTATCTCAAAGCCGAAGTAAATGGCCACCCAGTGTTGCGGCAGCGCCCGGCACGCGTACTTGGTGTCCAAAACTGCGTATTCGGGACGGGATTCGTTCAATTGCTCTACAGTGGGAGGAATGGAGTTGTACGGCTGGCGCAGCAAGTCTATGCGGCACGTCCACATGCAACGCTCACGCTGTTCAATTTGCTTGAGACTCACAGCGCCGAATTCGGGCGCCGTATATCCCCGCGCCGTGCATGGGTTTTGTATGCTGAACGTGATCGAAGACACGGTCGGGGTGACGACCACCACGCGCACGAGCGACTGGTGATAAGCAAAGAGGCGCTGAAGCTTCAACACTTGTGTTATTCGCAACATTATCTCAAAGACGGGCCGCGTTGTATTTAGACCCTCCTCTGTGGCATTGACTTCGCGTCCCACGAGTTGAAGCATGTCAGGGTCGTTCACTATTTGAAGCGAAAGTGGCTGGCGTATAGTCATCGACGCGCGCCCCATCACGTCCTTCATCACAACATTCGAGTCAATCTGCACGCTGTCGGGCATGGCGTGCATCTTATCACAAAACAATTCCGGAGAGACCTCAATCTGGTTCGAAACGTATTGATTGAACCACACGCTGGTATTGAAAGTCTGAGAAATGTCGTTGCAACTTAAGAGACCCGAACTCCGATCTAACTGCGCGGGACAAGGTTTTTCGACACATACCTCTATGAACAAAATGTCAAAGTCTACCAAGTCCACGTTTTTGAAATTGACACTCCACGAATTCTCGTATGCGTGATATTCAGAGGACGAAGGAACGAGAACGCTGTTTTCTTCTATGACATACCCACACCCGACTCTGTCTACGCACGCGAGTGTCGTCAACACGAAACAAGCGATTTGTGTTGCGTAGCTCTTGCGGAGGGTTGTGTATGTGTGGCCGTTATCGTATTGCATGAACACATTACCACTTATAACTCAGACGGTGCAACTGAAACATTATCACGCTCTGTGTGTTTTACAGCTGCAGCGAAAACGACACCCACGTGAAAATCAGAGGCATAATGTCTTGAGGAGCCTCCGGCACCAGACAGGCGGGCATCACTGTCGTGGTCTAGAATCATTGAATCTGGACATGTTTTACAACGCTCCATCATCCTCCCGGAACAATGCCTGTTAAGGCATACACAAAACATTTTCGGAGCATTTAATTACGCATAGACACTCAAGGACTCTCAAAGACGCCTTATTCCAAACCGACTTCCTACGCCAGCGAGAAACACTCTCTGGGCATCTTGTCCAGGACTGAGCGCACGGGTTTCAGACCCGAGTCCTGCAAAACTTTACAGAGTGTCTTTTTTGGACACGTTTGAATTTTCTCTTTGATCGCGTTGCCCGAGGAGTCGACACCGACAATGATCTCCTCCACCATTTCCCCAGAGAGGACAAACTTCATCAGCGCCGGAGAGAATCCACTCAGCATCATAACGCCTTTACTGTCTGCAGATGCTGGGTAGCCTACGACACCGGAGCGGACATTCCAGAAGATAATTTGCGGTGGGTCCAGAGGCGCTCCGTGTAACTTCATACCGAGCTTGGCAAACATGTGCTTGATTTTTTGCTGTGATAAGCTCCATGATTTCGTACCCTCAGCTTCGTTGAATTGCATGTCGGAGATCACCAGGAGGTCCGGGATCTCATGGGGACCAAGATTCTCCTTACGCACTATCTCCGCGATAAGTCTCATTGCCGCGCACAAGTTAGTGCTCTGACCCCACTCGGCCATTTGCAACTTCCGTACTTTTTCCACAAACGACGTTTCTCCGCTCAGGTCGTGCCAGCTGGGGTTCTCGTGGAATGTGAGGACTTTGTCACGGAACGACTTGTGTGTGACTTCAGACGCCAAAATGCCCAGTGCGATCGACACCATCATGGGCAGGCCTATCATGGACCCCGAAACGTCCGCCATCGGCACGATACGCGCAAGACCAACGGGCTTCGCGGCACCACTCGCGACTGCCGTCTCGATCGCCGCGTCCTTGGCAATGGACAACACAGCAAAGTTGGGACATGCATCAACGGCGAGCTTGAGGGCGTCGGCGGTCTCTACGGGCGCCGCAGCGCGCGCAAGCTCGGAGCGCCGTGCTTCGACCTGCTCGAGTAACGCGGTGCGCATCGCGACCCATTGCACGTCGAGCACGGTCGACACGGCTGTTGAGAGGCGATTCCCCGCCGGACCCATCACCTGCCCCACAAGCTCGTGTGGAAAGAGCTGCTTGCCCTTGAGGGCCGAGACGCCTTTCGTCTCAATGTGACGCAGTAGGTTCTCGCGACAGGCAACACGCAACGAGTCTTCGGGGTGGATAGGCTTGCCCTTGGGGTCTTCATTCAGAAACGCGTACTTCTGACGGTCCATGCACAGGGACGGTACGCGCTCGAACTCGATCTCATGCCAGCGCCGTGCGCACATCAACGCCTCCGTCACAGCCAGCTTCTTGCGAAGACGAGACAGCATCTGCCGGTACCTGCGCAGTGCGTGCTTCGACGATGGATCAAGCGCCCACTCGTAAGGAAATAGCACCTTGCAGATCTCGCGGTCTGCGTTCAAGGTCTTGCTGTGCGCGCCACCCTCCGAGGGTGCATACTTGGCACACAGTGAGATCTGTGGTGCGCGATTCTCTGACTCTGCACTCACCAGTTCAGCTTCATCGCGCTTGAGCTGCTGTGCGAAAAGTGCCCAGACGTCGGCATGAAGTGCGCTGTAGTCCACACCGCGGCTGTCTCCCGCGCCCGTCTCTGTACGTGCACCCGCGTCTGACGGACACTCGCCGAGCAACAGGAGGAGATCCTTCCAGTATCCATACTCCGGGATCAGGTGCAGGAGTCCGCGTACGACGACCGGGAAGCGCGCGTATAAAATCCTCATCAGTGTGTAGAAGAGTCTTTTCTCGCCCTTCCCGCCCCTACACCACCGCGTCTGGAACGCCATCACGAAGAGATCTTTGACGCTCTCGATGTCCACACGCAAGCGCGCGTCCGCGAGCACATCCTCGACCAGGGCACACACGCTTTGAGGACCTTTGGTTGCATCCGCGCCCCGGACTAGCTTGTCGAAAAGTGCCAGTAGGTGATCACCTAGACCCTCGGCTGAGAGCGCTGCGTGTCCGTTCTCACCTACAACCACACGCGATGGAAAAGCTTCGCAGACCGAAGTCATGTCGTGATCAGACATTGTGTCTTGTCTGTCCGCCACGGAAAGGTCGGCGTCGCCTTCGGGAGTCGTTTGTGGCTCCATCATGGCATACTCGTGCTAGACAAGTCTTTCGGGAAGATTTGATTCTGTTTTTTTTTCCGCTAAACACATAAATGGACATCGTTTATCTGTCTAACACAAACTATTTTAATGTAGTATAGTACAATTTCCGACTTTATATTACGGTATTTTGAAACACGTTTTAGTTGGTCTCATATATAAGTGGCATAGTAGGAGATCATACAATGACTAATTATGGGATGAACTACATCGTGGAAGATTCCGAGAACATGCCTGATCTATTGCCGGAATTGAGGGTGCAGTCGCAATTAACTGAAGAGCCCATTCCAATCGACATAGAGGACTTGGAGACGGACCCCGTCACACTGCCGGACGGGTTTACAGACGGTGGACGCGATTTTGTTGTGTATAATAGGTTTATGTGGAGGGCTAAGAAACCAATGCCAGCGAAAGATGAGTTTTTTTGTCCAATTACTAACCGTTGTTACAGCAAAGACACACTGTTTGGATTATATGCAAACATTTTAACAAGGACTAACAGTCCACAGAACCTTCAGTCGATAATGGATGTAATCTGTCCAGATGTCGTAGACCAAGTTCGGAAAACTCTTGAATTGGTCAAGAGACCTGATTTTGAAATTCCTGTTACGAGACTCAGTACAGGAAAGCGTGGTCGAAGACAAATACATTCGGATACAGAGAACTTCATGGAGAGGAAGAAGGCAAGAATAAAAGACGAGGCCCGCACGAATAAAACCGAGATTCTGAAGCATATCTTAGCCAAGGCATATCACGAGTATCTCCTCAACTGCAAAGATGTAAAGTATGACCCAAGACAACTCCTACTTTTGCGTCTGATGATGCCTCTTGTTGAAGAGGACGAGACAAAAGAGATTTAGGAAATGACTTCTTGGATCTGCGTTCAACTTTGTACGCAAAGTTTCATGTGCTTGATTTATATATTTTATTTCACATGCTTAATTTTATGTATTTTACGCGAATAAACGACATCTACCAGTCCATGGTTTCAACGCGTCTTCGGACACACCCGGTCTTTGGCCTCGAATGTACACACACTGATATACACGCACTTGCAAAATAGCACACGGAATTTATTTCAAACCATGCAAGTGAGCAGGCACGCGATGGGCACTTTCGGCGCGATCTATACTTCTGCCTGCACTGTGAAAGCGGCGGCAGCCGCGGCCTTCTCTATCTCTGTGACTGCCTGCAACACCACCGGCGGCTGCAGGCCGGGATGCGCGCTCGCGGCCACGGGCGGGGCGCTGCGCGCCGCTATCTTGACCTCGCGCGGAACTCTGCGGCGCTGTCGGCGGGCGACTAGACCCCACACGCGCCCTCGGCCTCTGTCTCCATAGCGAGACCGGCGGCGGCCGCTACCTTCTCCAGCTCTTCCGACAACAAGCGAGAGACTTTCGCGGAGACAGGCGCGGGGCGCATCCTGCGCGAGCGCTTTGGCGCTCCAGGGCACTCGCGCGGGCTGCGCACAGGCGAGGGCGTGCGTGTCTGTTCGCGTGGCTGTGGCATAGTAGATCGGATGTTTGCACAGAATTTAGCACGGACGATTAAATAGGAGCCAGTCTCCAACTTCCCGCCAGTCTCCAACTTCCCGCCAGTCTCCAACTTCCCGCCAGTCTCCAACTTCCCAAAATTTTATGCCCGCGAACAACGACAGCTTATAAAAATCGGTTGTAGTCTGTTAGAAACAGGGAGTGGTCGGCCACGACAGCTTTGAAAAAAGAAGTGATCGTTGGTGCTCGAGAGTATATAAGACGTTCTGTATAGCGATACAATGCAAACATACAATGAAGAAATGCGCAGTGAGCCAACAGTGCGCGACAAACGCAAAAAGGGTCTCGCGGAAGAGTCTGGATCCCCAGTTTTGAATCAGGGGAGCCAACGCAAGAAACAGAAGGTGTCTCCAACTTCGGTTCCTAAGAAACTGAAATTCGAGGTCCCAACAGCCAAGTTCGACAAGATATTCTCGATCGACAAGCTCGGGGACCCCGACCACGCTCGTGAAATGAAGAGTTTCTACGACGAAAATGGGATTGTCTGCATCCATTTGGGGGACAAAATCAACACGCGCCAAGCAGTGCGCGAGTTTGTCACATCCATATTCAGGCAAATGCCGTACCGGAAGGAATTCTTGCTCAACTTCAAGCTCAAAAACAAAAAAGAAATCCACATTGATAATGACGAAGACATTGACGACATTGTCAACGTGCTTCTCGACAGTAGGATCACTTCAGAGAACCTGCGTCGACTCAAGAACGCTTTACCTCCACACGCCACGTTTGGAGCCCCATGCACTCCCCCGTCGTTTCATCTGGACATTGAAAACAAAATTCGCCAGGATGAACAGCTCTACCGGGCGATCACGCTTTTGCTTGACAACGAGCGTATCAACTGTGACTTCAACCGTGCGATTTTTCGAGTTCCTACAGTCACACAGGGCGAAGTTTTTCTACACTTCGACTTAGATCCTCGTGCGATAAGATCGGACATAGATTCGCTTATTCAGGGCAAGGTCTGCATCACAGCATGCAAATTTATCTGTGTGCCAGGATCTAACACGGACGAGTTTCTGAAGGGGTTTAACGAAGTGTATGCGCCACTGTATCCCGGCCGCAAACACGGTGTCGCGAAGTTTGCAATCGAGCCAGGTCCCGTCAAAGATCCATGGGACTTGTTTGGAAAACAGAAGGCTTTCGAGATACCCGCTGGATCCATTGTTTTGTGGTCGCCGAAAATTCTCCACGGACACCCGTCGTTCGGTCGCGAAACACCCATCAGCATTGGATTCTATCTGGGATTTGGCCCTGAGGTGTCCAAAGAACAACGAGAGGCCCTCGTAAAATCGTACAAGGAAGGTAGCATTCCCGAGTTTTGGCCTTCCGGAGACAGGGTACACTTCTTCCCTAAAAAGTTCACAAACTTTCCCTTTATGCTCCAGAAGACTGTTGTTGACAAGTTGACCCCCAAGGCACATGAGGCGCTGGTCACAACGCGTACGACAAAACTTGGCAAAGAGGTTGTGGACATGAGGCCTTGGAAGTGGAAAGACGGGAATTTTACGCCTTTTCAATTCACCCCCCTTGGCCTCTACATCACAGGCCAGAAGGAATGGCCAAAGTAGACACGTGTCGGTGTTTTGTGAGCGCGCTCGTTGAGTGTGATATTGTAATAAACAGAAAGTTTGTTTGACTCTGAAACACCTGGTTCTACGGCGAGAGCACGTCTCCCGTGAGTCCAGAGCGCCTCTGACACGCCCAAATCCAGTGTGTAATGATTTCGATCATAAACTCGCCTGCGCGGTGCTAGCGTGTGAACCCCTTGAGCTCCATCTTGCGTAGAACATCTTCGAGGGCCTCCGCCACGAGCAGGAAGTGTGTTTCTCCGTCGTGTTCACTCAGGCGTTCGACGAGCTTGCGCCCTGTCAAGCCCATGGCGGCGTCCACTGCGCGGGTCCACGACGGGCGGTATGAGGCTTGCGCGCGCGCCCCTCTGCCTTTCCACTTGTCGACGGCTAGCGCCTGGAGGGCCTGGCCGTCGCTGTCGACCCGCATGCTGGCGCGTAGGAGCCCTGCGAGGGACGCGTCTCCCCCGAGCCGCTGCCGCATAACTTTGACGTCGCCCCCGGTTTCGTGAAAGTGCTTGCGCCACAGTCTCACCGAGCCGCCCTTCCAGTACTGGTTGAGGATGTCCTCTGTGTTATTCAGGTTCAGCAACTCCTTACGGAACTCGCCGTTGCCGTTGAGGAACGGGAAGAGCACCTGTCTTGCGACCTCCACTCCTCTGGCGTCCAGGCTTCCTGTCCACGGAAACGCGGTGTCGAGAACCGTCTCCAGCATCTGCACCTCGAGCACGTGATCGCGATGCACCGGTGTCTTCATACTCGAGTAATCCTCGCGGAGACGCCCCGTGTAGCGGTCCACGCCTCCATGCGCGTCCCAAATCAACATCTCGTCTGGTAAACGCGACTGTCGCAGCGTGTACTTTTGCTTCTGTGGGACCGTGTGAGAAAAACACTCAACCTCGCGCGCACACGGGGGCTCGGCGGCCTCGAACCAGCTCTTCCGGAACTGAACACACCCGCCGACGCCCGAGCCAATGCGTTTCATCTCCCCCGACGCGCGGTACTGTGATATGTCAAAAAGGTGCAAGCAGGTTTTAGTTTCCCCCATGACTCCATAAACATCTCTGTCATTGATGACGCCGCGCGCCAGTGGAGACCCCTGGTCACACCGGAGACGCACGCATTTTATGCCTTCGGGCAGCGGTCTATTGTTCTTGGAGTCGGGTGCCATGGACCACGCATTATTAAATATGGCATACGCTACTTGTTATTGAACATGACGCGCAGACGGCGCCACGTGCTACAAGCCAAGGTGCATGAAGATATAGAATAAATGTATCCAGTATTAACGGGATGTAAGACATGAATGAGTTGGTGTACGTGCTCACCGTCGAGGCCATCGTGTTTGGACTTTTGAGTACAGTTGTAGTTGCACAGCGCATGGATGTGTTCTACTGGCCTGCAGACGAGACCTGGCCGGTTATGGGGACGAGTGTATTGGTGATCCTTGGCTACTCACTTTTACTCTTAATAATATGCAGTGTCGTCAAGGCCAGCCGACTAGGGGAGCTCGCAGAGGATATATGCCACGCGTTTTCGCGAAGCGCAGGGCGTCTCGTGACTACAGCGGGCTTATGGGTGTGTTTTCAAAGCAGTTTTATTTACACGTTTGAGAAACGAAACTGGCCTTTGCTGCTGTGTCAGCTCTGGGGAACCAGCTGCAGGAACCCGGGCACAGTGCTCTGGCAGTATTCGTACTCTATATACATGGCCGTGCTGTTACCGCTATTGGTCTGGTGTGGTGGATTGCAGATCGTGGCGTCGGGGAAGCTTGTCTCTGATAAAATCACAGGCCAGACTTCCGCACGACGTATTATGGTTATCAATGTGCTGACAATTCTGATCTTCATGTCATCGTACACGATTCAAGAAAACTTTACCCTTGGCTGCAAACAAGGATGCCCCGAACAAGACAATATTGTGTTCTTCGATCAGAAGCCAGGAGCCAAGAGTGTCATGTCCATGCGAGTGCTGCTATTAGCCGGAATCATTGCGTGCGGTGACTTGTTTACTGGCGCACTGGCGGCAGTTATATTTGACAGGGCAAACATAGCAGCACTTATTCTGTTCATAATCATACATGTGTGTCAAATGGCCACAGCACCATTGAGCGTCATGTACTTTGATTTGAAGATTCCCTATGTCCTCATGTGGGTAATTTTTGGATTTGCGTGCACTCTCGGACTCATGGACATCGGGGAGGCTCTCGCTCGTACCTTGTTACACCCTCCAGAGCAAATTTCACAGGATTCAACACTGAAGAGTTTGTTGCATACCATTGGCATTAAGACACAGGCACCTACTTCATCAATGTCAAGTATATTTGTTCCCATACAAGACGTCCAAAAACAACACAAGATCACTCCGTTTTCTATAGACAATACAAGACGTAAACGGTTTATGCTGACTTTTGGATCTAAGAGTGGATGGCCTTATACATCAACCCAGTCAAGTACATTGAATACTGGGAAGAAGATCAAATGAAAAGGTATTTCGTTGTATCAATCTATTTGAAATTCATGTACATGAGACCTATGGATAACACGAGGTATTTAGCAGGTACTCTACGGAGTTACTGCGAGTAAGTGTATCATTTCACTTTTAAACCCAATCGGGAAATATTCGGGCTTTGATAGAATGTCTTGGGTAGTTTTCGAAACTAATTGCTTGTATAGCGTACTCGGCGATGTGAAATTCGGGTCTCCAAGACCTTTGACTGCCATGCTACTCTTCAGAATTTTACAGACTAGCTTGCTACAAAACGTTGTGTTGTTGCCAATGTAGCCGAATGGCTGGTTAATGTATGCATTGGCTTCTGATTTTGCATGTATACAAACCTCCAACGACACTGGAATCTTAATACAAGTGTAGTACATCGGGTCAAAGCTCCGCTTTCGCATCGAGACTTTGTGATTCTTAGTAACACTAATTGCCATACCATCATCGAATTGCAATTCTACATGGCAAAAGGGAGGGTCAATATTTGTTACAAGAATATTGACTATAGCACCAGAACATATATCACTAAGCGAGTTTTTGGTCTGTTTGTAAAACCACACGAGAAGTTCACTGTCTTGCTTATGAGGCATTATAAAATAAGACCATATATACATTCAAAATGCTTTAATGTTTTCATTATATATTAAACATAAATTAATTACGGGCTGCATGCGACATCATGCGATCCATGGCGTGAGTACTTGACGTATTCTTATCATTTAGCAGTTCGTCAAGGAGCTCAGCATTTGCGTTTATCGCAATCTTGATTTCACTTATCTGTTTAGCTAAATCGGCGTTATGTGACGAAGTGACTTTCGATTCAAGTAATTGAAGTCGGTTACTGAGTGACTGGTGTGAATCTTTTAACTGGTTCATAACTTGATTTTGGTTATTGATCTGCGACCCAAAATTGTTCAAAACTTCAGTATGATGAATCATGCCCGTGTGTACATCTTTGAGATTATTAGACACTTCAGAGATTTGTAGTTTTTGACGATTGCTCGTATCGTGCAACACGTCAACATTTGTATCAATATTAGATAATTTCTGGTTGTGACTGTTGATCGTGTTATCGTATAACGACATTTTTGTGTTGAAATTATTAAAATTTTCAACCTGTGATTTCAAAACATCAGTATGATTCATCAGACCTTCATGGAAATGATCACATTGCCTTCGCAAGTCATTGATCAGTTTTGTTTGCTGTTCGATGATAATTCGGTTTTGCTGCATCTCATGATGCTGATTCTCAATGACATTCTTGTGGTCTAGCACACCCGAACTAAGATCGGTGGTTGTATTGATCAGATGATTCAAAGCATTAGTGTGGTTTTCAAAGACACTGTGTGTCAACTGTTTATGATTTGAATTATCTACATGTAACTTATCCAAATGATTAGTTATCTTATTAATTGCGTCTGTATGGTTTAGGAGACCCACATGCATGTGATCTTGATTGTACTTGGGAGTGTTTAGTAAATCTGCAAGATGTGTAGGGTCGTTGAACTGGAAAGTCACAGGCGGAACTTGAGTACTACTTCTTAGTGCGGGCACCGGATCAACCGACGTAAAAGTAGCAGCGCGCCTCGTAGGTATCTTGAGATTTAAAGCATCCAAGTTTGTGTTTAACGACGAGTAAGTGTTTGGGTATGAAAGCGTTTTAGGAGTCTGGTTTACAGACAAAGTCATTTCGCGTGTTTGAAACGACATACAAGTGCATATCTTAAATATAGAATGTTCGAAAGAAAGTCGCGTATCTATACACTCGAAACAATTCAAAATCTCATATTTATTACATGTTTTCATAGCTTGTTAATATCTAATTGAGCCCATTTTCTCGTAGTTAACAGAAACCTAGAATGAAGTTCCCACAAATTCTTGACACTCACAAAGGCTTCTGTGTTCTATGCACGTCTTTTGTAATCACAGTAGCAACACTGGCTATATTCCTATTCTATTTACACTACAAAGAAAGCATTAAGGTCGACTCAGAGAGTCTGGGGTTGTTTATTGTTGCCTTGAAGTCGTATCTTGAATCTACGAATAAGCTCCAAATCCTTGCTATTCTCTTCATGTTTCACACATTACAAGTTGGCCTTCTATTCCCGTTCATGAATGTAACCAAAACAATGTATGGGTATGTCTTCGGCACATGGCATGGGACTGGAATATCCTTTTGTTATGAATTAATTTTACTGTCAGTCTTCTTATTTACATTTATGAATTGCACACAACCATCACCCGGCCCGTATTTTTTGAAAGAATTAATCGAATACATCGACATGCGACGGAAAAAAACATTTTTTTACATTTTTATTTTACTACTGAGTATGTCGTCTATGCCTATTGCCACAAAATCAGCTCTTGTGGTATCTCTTTCAATAACACCAGTTGAATTTATGATGTCCGGTATTGCAGCAGCATTCTTGACCTCAATAAGAGACACTTGCTGGGGTGATTTTCTAGCACGTTCGCGTGTGACTACAGCCGAAATTCCACTATATTCCACGGTTCTCTTCTTCAACGCAGTTCTACCCACGTGTATCTCTGTTTGGATTTTACTTGACGTCTCGAGATACAAGAACATTCACAGCAACAACTTAGAGATAGATACAACTCTTTCGACAATAGACGATCAAGCTCAGAGTGTAGCCACAATTGTTGTGGAAACACAAACACAACAGAACACACTCCAGTTACAGAGTACTGAAACACACACGACTAAAACAGTCACTGAGATCTGCGAGGGAATAAACAAAACATCGACAAGTGTGGTTGGCGACTGTGAGATTTCGACCACAACACAGCCTGTTTTGATTGAATGTCCTATGGTTCCAGTTGAAGACGTGAATCAAAAAATACCACCGGAGCGCCCCCCACGCAGACCAAGGCCATGTGTTTGTCCAAGACCAGACAAGGACAGTGCCATTTATCTTGCATAGCGTAATCCTAACTCTCATCGCAATCATGTGGTAAAGTGTCTCAATAGTCGGAATGGATTTTTGTAGGACTATATAACAGTCTCATGCAAATGCTTCAAGGGAGACATGCACTCGCGTCTCCAAGGAAAGCGGACATCACTCATCTCTCGCAGATTCTACACCTCTGTCACTTCCCACGTCTGCTATTAAGTCTACTTCTAAGTACATTTTTACTCCAACATTCAGACGCTGTCATACTAGGCGAGGAACTGAACTTTACAGAATATGATAGCCGGATTGTAATGTGTGACTACCCCGAAGTTGCCGAGAATAACACGTGCACGTGTGCACCGGGCTTTACGCGTTCTGTGGACACATGCATCGAATGTACTCTTGGGACCTACAAATCCGACCCAGGTGACCACACCTGCACCGCGTGTCCGGCACATCATACCACGTTTCCGATTGCCACCGACGCATCCGATTGTATCTGCACGTTTGGTTATGAACCCTCGGCCGGAACATGCTCACCATGTGCCATCTCTTACTACAAGAACTTCAAGGGCAACAACTCATGCTTGTCGTGCACTCCAAACGCTACGACTGCTTTCACAGGCTCGCTATACCCGTCAGACTGTGCTTGTTTAGCGGGCTTCGAAGGTGCGTTTGACACTGGATGCACGGCATGTAGACAAGACTGGTTTCGAGCTACTGGAGACAATGGATGTCTCCCGTGTGCAGCAAATTCTGGCACGTCAACGATTGCCTCGACCACTCACACAGCGTGTGTTTGCAAACCAGGCTTTCATTTAAACAGTACATCAACAGAATGTGTTGCATGTCCTCTAAACACATACAAGCCTGAGCTCGCAAACTCGCCATGTCTGTCTTGTCCTGCGAACTCTACAGCACCTACAGGCAGCTCCTCGCGCGAACAGTGTACGTGCGACCCCGGGTTCTGGCACGATTACGCATCGACTTCCATTTTTACATGCGCAAAGTGTGTCGCAGGCAGTTGGTGTCCAGGACAACGCGCGGTGCACCCCTGCCCTGTAAACAGCATTTCAAGTACCGGGGCGGCATCCCTAGAACAGTGTATCTGCACGAGCTCCATGTTCATGCAGGATGGAACCTGCTTTAATTGCCCTGTTGACTTTTACTGTCCGGGAGATAACCAGAAGTATGCCTGTCCAGGACACAGCACTGCTCCAGGGAGTAGTAGCACGCTTGCAGATTGTGTTTGTGACAATGGATTCGAAAAACAGAGTACAATTTAAACCAAGAGCATCAAAAAAGGAAAAAAAAAGAAAAAAACACGGCTGCTGTCCCAGATTGACAGCTGTCCAGCGTCCAAAAAAGAATCGCTTGGTAGTTTAGGTCGGAGTCTATATATAGAGCTGGAAGTCGGCACACACCCATCGCACGCCACGCCCCATCGCATGCCACGCATTTCGGCGGAGGAATCGCACAGCTGCTTCGTATGCATGCAGGACGCCGTGCCGCTGCTCCCGAGCGGCTGCGCGTGCCGGAGCTTGTTTGCATGCGCCCCCTGCTTCCTCAATGTCATAGCCGACAGTCTCTTCAAGTGCGACCTCACCTGCACCGTCTGCCGCCGCGAGATTTCAGAAGAATGTGTCGTGGCTGTCTGCGACGCCGCGGCCGAGGGCGTCGCCGAGCTGCCGTTGGCTGCCCCGGAGCGGTACAAGATCGAGCTCATAATCTTGGACGTGATGGTGGAGCGGTCGGTGGAGGCTGGCTATCAGCGCACGGAGCGTGTCATGGAGGAGTGCATGCGCGTGCTGGGGCCGGAACACATTGCGACGGTGAGCTGCGCGTTCAGGGTCGTGAAGAACTTGATGCAGAAGGAGGACTTTGTGGGTGCCTGCGCGTTGGCGGAAACGTGGGAAAACAAATTGTCCACCCAGGCGTGCGCCCATCATCACACTGACCCCGCAGCGGCCAATGCCATTTTCCACATGTTTCACTTCAAGGCTCACAAGGCTATGTGTCTCGTGCACTCCTCGTCGGACCACAACAGAGCGGAGGTAGAGTTCGCGGAAGCTTGCGGCGGGCTTTTCGACTGCACGGGCAGTGCCAACGATACGTTCGTCAAGGCGATGAACCTCTTCGGCATTTTCATGACGCAGCGCGTCGACAAGCACTTCGTCGAGGAGCGCCGACGCACACGTCGGTCCTGTTTGCTGTGGCGGAGGGCGATGACGACGGTGCATGCAGCACTTCAAGTCCTGGTCGTCGAGTCGGGGCCCAATGACGCCGCGACGCAGAACATGCGTAATAACTTCTTAGTGCTCAAGCAGATTGGGGAGACAGAGGCATACGAGCTAGTGAACGTGTAGTTTGCTGGTGTATGACTGTATTTTTGTGTCTATAAGAGCAAGTAAAAGGCATCATTGTCATTATCATCATGCAGGCCGGTTTCCCTTTTCTGATCTCTCTCCCGACCTGCAGAGACTCATCTGCGAGCACACTAGGGCCATTTTGCGGTCGAGTCGGATTTCACGATCCGTCTCCGCTTCCCGGAGGTCGGCTTGGCGCGCGTGCCCTACGTCATGCGTTACGAGCTGCTGCTGACTCCGCGAGATTTGCGCTCGAGCCCGGAAATCCAAGCTACCCTGACCCGATTTTTTTCAGACAAACAAAGACGTTGAAATTTTAATGTATACAGAATGTCTATATTACATCCACCAGCACATGCTCATAACACTGCCATGGCATACCAAAGCAGTAATTATAGGATTCGACACTTTTATTTACATGGTGAATTCAAAGACGACCTCCGAAACACAGAACAGTGACATGCCAGTACACAACGTTTCTGGAATGGATGACAAAACACCTTCTGAGATTTTAATGTACAGAACTATGATACGGATTTTTATACTCTATATCCTCATGACAGTTGTATTGCTTGCGCCATCCATTATTGTTAGTGTCAAAAATAGAGAGTATACCAACTCCGTCATCTCCAATGTTATATCTCTACTGAGTCTTTTTACATACCTGGTCATTGCAGCAACTGAAAGCTTAGTTGAAGTCGAGCATGCATGCTACTGCCTGCAGTTCTGCATATGCTATGCCTCATTTTACATATGGCAAGAAACGTCTAAAAACAGGTTGCTGTTCACTGGAAATTTCTATGTGAAAAACATTAACGCGTTCGCTATGTACTTTTTTCCTGCCATATTTAGCATTGCGCTTATGAATGGTATGCATATGTCGCCTTATGTGATTCCGATTACATTTGCAGGAGAGATTGCTGGGGTATGTAGCACTGTAAGCACAACATCAATCAACATGTTTATCAATCTATTTTCATAAGGTAACCTGATCATGCTAATAAATAACAATAATACAAATTTTGTGGGTTTTCATGTAACTTGTCCAAACGTAGGTAGTTTACAAATTTTGTTTCAACGCAAATGAAATGTATTATTAAAAAGAAAATGAATATTTAGGAATCCATATGAGTATGACAGATAAGTCTAAAGCACAGATGATAGAATCTACATGGGCTAAAATAGAGAGTCGCATAACGTTAGAGGATGCGATAAATTCTTTCATAAATCAAAACCTTGACCAGTGTGGTATTACAATATGTCTTTCTGCATTTCAACTTGTAACTCAATTGCTTGATCCAGGAGGCTATGTACGCAGAATCAACAAGTCAGAGTATTCAAATCTTGCAAGTGTTTTAACAAATCCAGAGGGTCCATGGGTTGAACAAGATAAGCCGGTAAATCACCACTGGGACTATACAGGTACATGGGTGAGGAATATAGACAAAATCTCAGAAGATTCTCCAAATTCTAAAGTTGACCGAGAGAAATATTACCCATTGGATAAACAAAGGGTATTTACAACATTTTGCGAGCCCGTGCAACACACTGACGTAAATAAAGTAAGAAGCAATTCAATACTGAAAAGATATGAGCGGGCTACATTTGTAAATGGAGGTGTTCAGAAAAAAGACCCAGATTATCCATGGAGTCCATTACAGACATTGTACGAAGAGAATAACACACTGTTTAAATTAAAACTTCTCGATTATAAATTATGCGAAGCACCGTCCCATGGTTCTTTAAAAACTAAAGGACATGAAGACAGAGTTATTCAAAGATGGGAAACCAAAACTATGCAAAATAATCGAGATGCAAATTCTTCAATGAACAACATTGAACCATACTGGATGTTTGATCTAAGAAGTAAAAGACAATGGAATGATGTCGAATTGAAAAAGTATAAATATAACGAAAATGATATTATTATCACTCCTATTCAAAAACCTGATTTAGTTCTTGAGATTGCGTACACATGTCCAAAGCTTTATTTTCAGAAAAAGAGAGTAGTTGTCATAGAAATAGATGGAGAAGACAAAACACAGCAATTTAAAAGAAGTGAAGAAAATAGTACACGTCATGATTATTTTAATATAAACCCTGCGAAATTAGCATTGAAATTAATGCAGTCAACAAGTGTACAATCAATATTACAGCCACATACATACAATATACGAAGTAACTTTTACTCATATTTAAAGCAAACAGTAAGTCGTTCGCTTCAAAATACAACAAATTTTGAAATTCCTAGTTTTCAAGAAATTTTAAATAGACTAACTAATTCTAACTTACAAAACACTGGATTAGATGACTTTCATCATCTTACTCAAACAATCCATGTTATTTGGCATATATTTCGTGCACATGTAAAGGTTGCTTACTTGATTTTTATGCGTGAAGTGCATGATATTGACATTCGAGATGGATTTGACGAGACTGATATTGACAAAGCAATAAATAAAAATATGAAGGATCATCATTTCTTTATCAATTTTACAGGAACCAATATTCCGAATGAGTTAAAATTTACAGATAAAATGTCAGAACCAATCAAAAAATATTTACAAAGTAAACTGATGTTACAATCACCAGTCAAAATAAAAGTGTATGATATGACAGAGCATGATACTCAAGGTAATATGATACAATCAAAGTGGGTAAATGCACCTATAATGTCCACAGAAAGAAGTAATATGAAAGAATGGACGGCAAGAATATCTTCTGGTAAAATTCCAATTTTATCGAATGAAGATGCTACGTCTATTCCAATAACATATGCAAGTATACAACGAGTAGATATTAACAAATTATGTGAAATTGTAAAAAATGTTTCTTCGAATGCTTTTGCTTCATATAATAAATCAAGAATAATTTCACTTAAAAAAGATGGAATTAAACGGAGAGATTTTCCAGATCGATGTTATTTGACAAGAAGACATCAATTGGATAGAAGTAGATGGTGGAATCGACAGTTGGGAGATCCAATAGACTCACAGTATTTTCAAAATGACGAACAGTGTAAAAAAAATGAGTTACGAGCATATGGTATTTCAGTAAGGCGACATACAGAAAAATTCGAAAATGATTTAATTGAACTCAATTTTGGTTATGAAAAACCGGATTTGAAAAAGAATTACAGATGTGTACCAGATGATCTTGATAAATGTACATGGGATCAAGTAGACATACGCATGCATTATTTTTATCAAGAAATGGAAAAATGGAAATCAACACATAAAGAAGATTGGAAGAGTTATGCTGATGGCATGTGGTATACTGAAGATTATATCTCTTTTTTAAAAATGTTACAATCTTTACAAGTGCCACCTGAAATTGGAGTTTTTACAGGAGAAAAATGTATATTTACATGTGAACCTCAGAATAATCCAGATAAATCAGATAATGCAAATCTCAGTCTGGCAGTTGAATCCACAAAGTATCGACTTCGTTTACACGATCATAAAAATCGTAAGAGTGAAATTCTCAATAGTATACAATCAATTGACGTATTTTGGCAATCGTCACGAAACATACAGTTTACTGCAAAAATCGAACTTTTGAACTTTAAATCTATTAGTGAACAGATAAACATATTGCAATCAAGTGAAGATGGAGATGAGTTATATCATGAATTAGACTCGAAAATTATATCTTATATTTCTGGTAACAACATTATAATTCCTATATTTGGTGCAAATATAGAGCAAAACTCGAGAAAAAAAAAGAGAAATGATAAAGAAAAAACAAAGGAAAAGTTATATTTTGGATTAATCTCTAAAATCGAGCATAATGACAGTATGAAATATGAAGTTTCTTACATAGGATATGAAGATGAAATTGCTTCATTTGACACATTACAAATAATATCTGCGTTTGAATTATATGCTACCAAAACGAGAATAGATTTGACTCAAGAAGTCGATACTTTTTTTACTAATGTCATTCTAAATTTTGAAAGTCAGGTGACATCAACACAGAGTCAAAATGAAAAGTTATTTTCAATAGAACATCCGGATAAAATTTCCGAGCAGTTGAAAAAATTTTCCATTAAGTCTACATGGGGTTTTTCTCATCAAAACTTTCAATACTTTCATTCTATGCCAAGTCAGTCTTTACAACAAGATTTGGCGTATCATGTATATAGTATACTCTGTTTCTTTTTCAATTGTAGAGACGATGGTGCTTGTAGATATCGATGGGAAGAATGGCTTTTGGACTACTTTGGCGCAAGTAGTAAAGATGAGACTCGAAGTGAGTTTCATAGATTTGAATTTCAAAATCCGACAAAATCTACTACAGACTATGAATATTACAATCAGACGTGGTTTCAGATGTGTTTTTTCATGGAGCATAACTTTCGTAATGCCGTTTCAGCGCTACACTACAAGTTGTTTGAAATGAATGAGGAAGTAGGATTTTTCCCGGATGTTTCTGATAAAACGGGACTTCAGACGATTGCTCGCAGAGTATACAATCGTGAAAAAAGTCTATTGCAAAACAGATCCTCATTTGCAGGACTGGGAAATGTCTCGAAGGGACTCAGTTTTCGAAAATATAATACAAGGACAAATGTCAACCTCACCCTACGAGATAGAATCATGTCGCAACTTCACGACGAACTCCCAGAGCTAGACCCTGCACTTGCAAAATACGTGCAAAAGTTTCGTATACCAGACTCCGAACTCTTTCTTAGAATAATTCGATGTCCAAATATTCTCGCACTACGCGAACTCGCGCGGCAACACATGTCGATCGAGCCACAAAAGCACATGCGCGAGGTTTTGCAGTTTTTCGAGCCTGCAATACAATCAGAAATCGAGGTTATGCTCAAGTTTGTGGAAACAGATGAAAGTGTATATGTAAGCACGCCAGAGGCGCACCCGAGTAAACGACTAATACTTACAGAGACACAACTGCTCAAGTGGATGAGAGAAACCCTGAAGTGCTCTTCATCTGCATCAACTTTAGGAATGCTCAATAACATCACTCCTCTTCAATGTAAATACGACATGTTTTTAAACAGTTCAACATTTTATATCATCAAAAATCTTTTTTGCACACCAGATCTTCTGAACTTTGGAAATCAACGCCCTCTTAAGTTTATACTGTTACAGTTAGCACTTATTGATAAAGTTATTACATCTGAAAATATTGAAGACTGTATACATGCAAACGATAGCATTTACATAGCTTTAAATTTACACGATGTGGATATCACTCCTGTTGGTTTAAGCTTTCAAGTTGACATTGACAACAAAACATTGAGTGTGCCATGTGTGATTAATACTTCTCGAAGAGGGTGGCCCAAACGTGATTTGAATCAGATCGTTTGCTATAAGAAAGTATCAGACACTACTGATACACAACAACAAAATGAACTCGAAATGAAAACAATTGACGTTTTTAAAATACGCAATTTTAATATTTCACTAGTTCCCCCCTGTACTGTTATTGAAATTATCTCTCAGAACGAAACTTCAGGAACAGAAGCTCATGATGAAATGACAGATAGTGAATTGCGAAAGTGGATGTTATTGGCTTATGCACGACCTTGTACGACTTTGAGTACAGAAATGAATGTTTCTATCACACAAGAAAAGTTTGTATCTAACGAATTATGTAAAGGCGACTGTCAAGATATAGACCTTCATTACACAGAAGAAGTACATGAAAACAGACGTGTCCTTTCGTGCTTTATTCACACAGTAGAGAAATACGTCTACTTCGAGCGTTATGAGAAATGTTATCATAAAGATGAAGTACATGAGTTTCCTGTATACGTACAAGCATTGATTCCAAAAAAAACAAACAGCAAATTAATTTATATTCCGACAGAATGCGCAGTGATTTTTCGGAAAATTAAATGGCCGTCTTTTTTCACACATGAGATAGACAACCAACTTTATAAATGGAGGCCTGTATATACAGGATTGAGAACATGGTGTTGGAAGCGTCTTCTAGTCAAAATGATTTTTTTGCATGCTTTTGGGAAAGTCCTTACAAGGACAAAATCCCTTATTTCATTATACACTAAAAATATTGATGTGAAGAACTCTGACATAAGCAATATTTTAAAAAGAGCAAACGAGGCTGGTCTAGACACTTTTGGCAATTTAAGTCATCGAGAACACTGGCTTCCTAAGGAGTATAGAAAAAGGGAGCATAAGAAGCTACATGAAAACCAGAAATTAATACTTTCTTTACACGAATATAAATGCAGAAATTATTATCATCCAATCTCAGCAGATCATTTCGATACTTTAGAATGTTGTAGTTTTACAAAAATACAAAAACAACACAAGTGGTTATCATACACACGCGAACACTACACACACTTACAACCACTAACTAGTTGCAGGTTTTTACGAATAGACAAAAGATTCGAAGATGAAGATCTCACTGAAAATGCTTATACTATAGCTTCGCATGAGGGATTTTTCATGTACAGAGATTATCTATATTTTGAAAAGGAGAAAACATGCATGGTTGTCAATGTACAAAATGCATATTTTGTGAAGTTTCCAACGTCGTTCACAATCCGTGCTCGGACACATCAAGATACAAGAAAAAACAAAGAAATTTTTGTGTGTGAAACTAAATATGATAGTTTAAAAACAAAGTACTTTTTGACAGCTTTTGATACTCGGAGATACAATTGGTTTAATAATGTTCACTTGGATACAAAAGAAGACACAGAGTGCATACAAAGTTATAAAAACATATACTTACAAAATGTAACTTCTGACATTGTAAAAACCGTTTGCGATCCATTTGATGATAGAATTCAATGGGGATTTCAATTCGAAGAGAGCTTCGAAACTAAAATTAAGAATCTTCAACCAGGGTATTCAATTTCACCATTATCAAAATCCTCCACTCTGTTTACACTACCAGACTTCTATCTCCCTGAAATTGAAGCTCAATCGTTATCAAAAATTTTCTCCGGAAACCAAAAAGGTGTAGAAACGGAAAATGTAACTGAAAATAATTTAAAGGATGACACATGGTGGCTCCAAAGTCGAGGAAGATCTAAGTTTTTGCAATATCAGAATGCCACCCTCAATCAACAAGCAGCTTACGTTTTCAAAAACGAGTTTTTGGCAGATATCATGACAAATATCAATCGTATACTGAAACCAAGTTCTAGTGAGCACACCTAGCATTAACCATCTCTGATAGTTAGATTAAGATGTGCTGTCAGTTTAGTCTATAATTCTGACAGTTGGGTAAGCACTTGAGTAACATAAAGAGCTATATTCACAACTACAGCGATATTAATAGAAACACTAATTTCGGAAATGTCATGGTCCCGGTCATATACACCATGAATGTAGGCGACGGGTTCGACTCCGCTTATTCCGCTGCAAAATAGCGGGATAACCTGGTCCCGCCTCGTCTGTTCTCCGAACAGAGTGGCTTGCGCCTGCTGCACGTCGATTTCGGCACTTGTAATGTGTAGGGGTACAAACGGATGGTCGAGTATGAACATCACGTTCGAAAAAGGCTGCTGGCGCTCGAGAATGGTCTGAATAATTCTCTGAAAAGAGCGGTGAGTGCGAAAAACTCCTGTCACAGATGGTTCCACAAAAACCCTGTTCGTGTCGCCCAATCCACGGGAAAGCGAAGGTATCGTGTCCGGAGGAGCGCTTGAAGCCGGCGCTTCCCCCGCAGCCGGCGCCTCCGCAGCTCCTGTCGCAGCTCGTGCCCATGTAGTAAACTCTCTTTGTGGTATATCCCGGGGTAAGCCTCTAAAAGCGAGAATGTGCCTATTAATATCCGCTTCGCTCACCAGAAGCCGACTATGAATCAAGGACTCGGTGTGTAAACTGTCGGTCGAAGATTGCCTAGTTAAATATGCCTGCCGACGCGGAAACCGCACCAGCACCTGCAAGCTCATTTGTGTCAGAATATTCATGATTTCCACAGGGTCAATTTCCTCCTCGGATGTGTGAAGTGCTTCTATCGTCTTCAGCTTGCTGCTGTACGAATTTCTGATAGACAAAGGAATGCAGTCCAGACTCATACACGTCTCATGACCCACCCTGCAAATCGGACAACGCATATCCTGCACCAGGAAGTGTAGCGCAAGTGAGCACGCGTGGAAGACGTGTCCGCATGGGAGGTGTACAGTGTTTGCGCTGGCAACCTGCACCTTTGGTTGGTCGTGGATATTTGACACCCCTCCGGGCGCACTCCAGTTCTCTCGCGGCCACAGCTGAGGCATGTTTTCGAGCTCCACGAGGTGTGTTAGCTCTTGCATAATTCCACATTCATGCGTGGTCGACATGGAAAATGTTGCGTGTACATGGTAAGCTTCATCCTTGCTCCGCAGCTGCTCAGTCCACCCTTCCGTGAAAGCCAACTCATCCACGCGCCGGACCTTCAAGCTCTTCGAGCGCTTCTCACTGCCACTGTCACTTCCGTTCACGTACCCCTCGATCTCGCCCGCCAGCGGAGCCTCAGCACATGCAGTTTCTTGGTCCGGAGCTGCTAGCGCAGCTTCCCCCTCTTTGTCAGACATGCATCATACCGTCTTATATCCTGAAAGACAAGTGTAAAAAGTATTAAAAGATTGAAAAGAGGGAGCCCATGCGTTATGCGCCTTCAGAACACGTGCCATTGCCCTGCATAAAGTCGATGAAATCGGCACACTTGTGACGGCTGTAGTCACTTAAACCGCCGTACATGCAAAGTGGCTTTATCCAGGTCGCCAGTAGCACTATGGAGCTTCTGACAGAAGATTTCCAGCCCCCCAGAACGTGGCCTGCATTTCCAGTGCCTTCAAACACCGAAAGAATTAGCTGTTCAGAACTCCACGCACATAACACACAGAAGACCAAAGAGAAGAACGTGCACTGTCGCTCTGAGTGGAACAGCATCCGGTACGTAAGCACAGTGAGAGTGGCAAGGAACACGCTGCAATTTGTCATGATGCTCATGACCACCCAAGCCTTATATTCACCAACCTCCATATTTTAAAAAGTGTCATAGGCGCGGAATTTATGATATTAAAGAAGGCTCAGGGTATGTCGCGCTCTCAAGACACATCCGTCAATGATTCACTGATTAGTGACATTAAAAGCAAGATGAGTTTTTTAAAAGAAAAGGGTCTCTGGGAGCACTCGGTAGATTTCAGTCTACAGCGCTTTGCACGGCAGCGGAAGTTGCCGGCCAAAGACCCCTTGTACATTCAAACTGCATTAAACAACTACATGGACTTTCACAATGAACTAGGAGTGCGTCTTCCTATACACAAGAGAAACTCAAGTGCAACGCTAGCAAGTGAATACAAAACCTTGATCGCAAAAAATGTGTGAATTTTATGTTTATTCAAGTGTAAATTATATATGATTCAATTTACGAGAGACTAAATGTCGTTTATGAATATTTAAGCATACTCAGTTCACAATGGAGGGATCTTCTCGACAACGTCTACGTTCTTATGATTCAGACGACGATGAATCACAAAAGGGTCATATGTTTCATAAAGTACTGGATAAACTTGATCTTTACATTGAACTACTTGAAAGTGGAAAAATGAGAATAGAATTGAAGGATAGTGAACAACCGTCAGGAAGGAGCATGTATATGAGAAATGGCGAATCTGCTTTAAAGCCAGTAGGTATGGATGCACTTAACTCTGTATCGATTCCAGACAGTTACATGGTAAGAAGTTTTTAACCTTTCAAGTATCACTCAAAGTTCCAAGATCCACAGCGTAGTGCTTTACAACGTCCTTGTAGTGTGCAAACCCGACATCTACAGGTTCAACATCACTAGCAGGAGTCGCCATGATCATATTGGCGCGCGCATGGGACGAGGCCTGCTGAATTATGACGTGTGTCGGTGGCACGCTGTGCACGGACTCGAAGCGGAGGTCTCGGGAGCACACCGGATAGTTTTCGACGAAGAAGAGGCGAAAGTGGTCGCAGAAAATGTTGTACGCGCCCTCGATCCACGCATCGGTATCGAAGTCCGCGCCCGTGCTACAATGCTTGTACAGTGCTTGCTGCAGCGCCTGTAGCCTCTCTAACTTGTTGCGCGTTATCTGCTCCGGCGAACGATCCATGCCCTTGAGTTTCTGAACCACGATTGCTTGCTTCAGCAGGTCAAAGGAGGACGCGGTCGCTCCCTCGCCTTCTGCGCCCTGAAGCACCATCAAGGGCAGCGGCGGGAAAGGGAGCGCGGTGATCACCATGCTTGCGAGCGCGTCCATCTCCCGGATGCTCACGAGTCTCGCCAAGTTGCAGTCGCTACCGTACGCCTGCGGGGCGTCCGAGTCGTCAGCTCGTGCTTGCTGGCGTGCATGCGAAGAAGTCACGGGGAAATCCATGTTTAGGTATACCCAACACACTGTTTAAGGATGTATCTTATTTTCTCAGTTCATATATTAAAGACATTGTTAGTCATGTCTCATGTTTCACAAGGTCAATATGTTTCACCAATGTGGCATGATAAACCTTTTTTAAAATGGGTGGTGAAAACATATAAAGAAATATTGAAAAATAATTTTCACTTGTTAAAAGTGTCATCGGTATCAAGACCTCCTATGATAGACAAAATCGAGTCTCAGTTACAGACTCTAGATGACGATAATTATAATACAACAGATATTATGGACGACTGGAACAAAGAATATCAACACGCACAAAGCGTGTTGGATGTTTCCAGATCTCAATTACGATCTTCCATACAAAAAGATATGATTTTTCGACATAACATGCTACATCGTCATTATCTTTATATGTACAGTTTAGATGTAAACAAATTTGACACATCATGCATGCAGGAAAAGTTTCCAAAAAACCCTGCCTTCTGGTTTGAGAAAAGGACGGACGTATACAACGAAGCAATTGATGAAATTATAAAATTCTATAAATATAGGATATATATTGAGGAGCGAGAGTTTTTGAAAAATGTTATTGCAAAGTTTGTCGACTTAGTTGTAAAAGAATCAAATGATCGTGAAGACAGCGCAATTGATAAATTGAATTTAATTAAATTTCAGTTTGACGACCAAAAAGTAACCGAATGGACTGCGTTTTACGAAGAAATAATAAATCCTACTCACGGTTCAAGGCAACACTGGCCGACGTTACCTCCAGTGTGTAATTATCAAAATTTTAATCTCAATGATGATATCATCGAAACCCAGCCTTCTTCCAATCCAACTCCGACAAATCAGGAAGAAAAAGAGGAAGTTCAAAAGATGCTTCGTGAATTCACAGACAAGTACCAGAGTTGGTGGAATGGACTCGAGCCAAGCATTCAACAAAAACTTAGGTTCCAGAACCCTCAGATGCTCTGCACATGGTTCGTTACGCGCGCTTGGAATGCGTTTCGCAAAGCAATCCAGAGTAATCTGATAGAAAAAAATCTTCGAGATGATTTTATGGCCAAAAACAGAATTGAACAATCAGGAAACAAATATCTTGTCGTTGGTTCGACGATGGCGCTCGCGCTTCCTGCCGCGTCGCGGCCGAGCTACTTAGTCTCCTTCGAGCACTCGTAGAGCAGCGCAACACGCGCTTTACGTGCAGCGCGCTACGCGTGGCGCGCACGTTTCGTCGTTATGACGACGATGCCTTTTATGTTTATGGCCCTTGTCATCTTAATAAACCATGTGCACCTCGTGGCATCAAGGCTCTTTTCAAAATCCACCTTTGTCCGTAAACATTCCACGTGGCACGAGCTGGTCTGAGACAGCGCCACGAGATGTAGAAATTCTCTATATAGGTTTTGCATTTGCATGAGCGCGAGGTCCACCGCGTGCTTTGTGGTCGCGCGCCTGGCGCTCGTGGCCGTCATCCTCCCGCGCGCGGGCGCCGAGCCCGAGTTCGAGCCGCTGCACTGCATCGCGTGCGACGCGGGGTTCTATCGCTCGCAGGCGACGAAAGCGTGCACGGCGTGCCCGGCGGGCTCGAGCACCTTCCACTACACGAACGCGAGCAGCGCGCTGGACTGCCTCTGCGAGGCCGGCTTCGAGAACGCGACGGAGGCGTGCGAAATGTGCGCGCCCGCGTTTTTCAAGGGGAGCCTCGCGAACCGCTCGTGCACGGCGTGCCACGCCGACTCACAGGCCGCGGCGCCGGGCGCGACGCAGCGCGCGCAGTGCCTGTGCCGCGCAGGCTTCTTCTTCGAGCTGGACGGCGGCGGGGAGAAGAGCTGCCGGCCGTGCGCGGCGGGCACGTACAAGGGGGAGCTGGCCGACGCCGCGTGCTCGCAGTGTCCGGAGAACCACTTCTGCCCCCCGAACGCGGTCGCCCCGGAGCAGTGCCCGCCGCACAGCCTCTCGGCGCCGGGGAGCGGGCGCGTGGAGGACTGCCTCTGCGTCGAGGGCTTCTTCTTCGCGTACGCGGCGGGCGCCCCCGCGGACGCGCTGGGCGGGGTGGCGGCGGGCTACGCCTGCCGTGCGTGCGCGCCGGGGAGCTACACCGACCGCGCCGGCCAGCCAGCGTGCACGGCGTGTCCGGCCAACACCTACAACCCCGCGCCGACGGGCGCGGCGCTCGCGGCCTGCCTGGCCTGTCCGGCGAACGCGACGAGCCCGGCGAACTCCTCGCTGCTCACGCAGTGCTTGTGCAACCTCGGCTACGCGGGCGAGCCCGGCGCAAACTGCACGCCGTGTGCGCCCGGACAGTACCGGGAAAACAGCGCGGTGTATATATGCGAGGCCTGTCCGGTAAATACTTTCTCTGTTCGCGTGGCCTCTGACACTGCTGGGTCGTGCCTCGCCTGCCGCGCCAACACCTCCAGCGGAGCCGGATCTGGAAGCGAACATGACTGCCTGTGCAACCCCGGGCTCTACGCCGACGCTGAGCTTTCATGCGCCGCCTGCGCCGGGGGGACCTACTCCACGGCCTTTGACTCCCCTGCATGCACCGCCTGCGAGCCCGGCAAGTTCTCTGCAGCCGTGGGCGCCGCCGCCGCCGAGACGTGCGTCGTATGCGCCGCCGGCACCTTTGCCACCGAGCCTGGGATGACGGCGTGCGTCGCGTGCCCGGCGAGCACCTGGCAGAACGCGTCGGACCCCGCGCAGCGCGCGCAGCCGTGCGCCGCGTGCCCGGCGCACTCGAGCCACGCGCGCCTCGGCGAGACCGACGTCTTCGCCTGCGAGTGCGCGGCGGGCTACTGGAAGCGCGGAGTGCCCCCCGCGTTCGAGTGCAGCGAGTGCCTCCCCGGACACTTCTGCCCCGGCGGCGACCGCCTGGTCCCGTGCGCCTTCAACAGCTTCGCGACGGGCGGCCTCGTCACCGCGTGCACGCCGTGCGCGCCGCTGAGCAGGGCCACCGCGAACGCGTCGCTGACCGGCCCCGAGCAGTGCCAGTGCCTGCCGGGCGCCGAGGGCGCCTTCCACGACGCCTGCGCGCCGTGCGCGCCCGGGCTCTTCCAGGCGCTGGACCTCGCGCACGGCGGCGCGGGCGCGCCCGCCGCGCAGCTCGCCGTGCAGCCGGAGAGCGGCGCGACCGTCGGCGCCCCCGCCGCGCAGGCCACCACCTGCGCGCCGTGTCCGCTGCACACCTTCCAGAACGCCAGCGGCGCGAGCGCGTGCGTCGCGTGCCCCGCCAACAGCAGCACCGAGCACGCCGCGAGCGCCGACGCCACCGCGTGCCACTGCGACCCCGGGCACTTCGGGGTCAGCGGCCAGGCCTGCGCGCTCTGTCTCGCAAACAGCTACTGCCCGGGGGCCACCGTCATGAACCCGTGCCGCGCGCACTCGAGCGCCGCGCCGGGCGCCGACGCCGAGGAGGACTGCAAGTGCGACGGCGGCTTCTACTCGGCCGCGCCCGCCGCGCCGTGCGCTGTGTGCCCGGCCTCGTCCTACTGCCCGGGGGACCTCGCCGTCCTCGCGTGCGCCGGCGCGTCCTCGAGCCCCCCGGGCGCGCAGAGCATCAGCGCGTGCGTGTGCGACCCCGGGCACTGGCGCGGCTGCATCCAGGACGCCGCGGGGACTTACCTCAACAACGCGCTGCTCCCGTGCGCGATCGACTACTCCATCGCCTGCTTCCTGTGCGAGCCCAACGACATCTGCTACAACGAGACGCTCAAGCAGTGTCCGGAGCACAGCACCGCGCCCGCGGGCAGCGACGACGACCGCGACTGCGTCTGCGACCCGGGCTTCTTCGGCCTGTACGGCGCCGACAACGACGTGTGAGCCGGGGCGCGCGCCCCAGCTGCGCGCGCGTTTCACAGCTTGTGCGCCCCAGCTGCGCGCGCGTTTCACAGCTTGTGCGCCTCGAGGTGCTCCGCGCCGCGCTTCGCGCCGGCGACCGCACACTCCCCCGCCTGGAACGTCACCGGCCGGTACGGGCTGATGTCCACCGCGCCCGCCACGTACAGCAGGTGGTAGCCGGGCATGAACGCCTCGATCGCCGCGACCAGCGGGCGCGGCGTTCTGACCGCCCGGCTGTCGTCGCCGCTCGCGGGCGTCGCGAACCGGCTGCGCGTCCCGCCCGCGGCGCCCGTGCTCTCGACCGCGCCGAGGCCGGCCGAGAACCGCTGGAGCACCAGCCGCTTCCACTGCTGGTACTCCGTGGTCAGGAGCGCCTGACACGGCTGCCCGTCGGCCGTGCGGTACAGGTGCCGCAGCTTTCGCTCAACGAGATCGAGGTCGTCGCCGGACACGACGACGACGCGCCAGAACACCTCCGGGGCGCACGCTCCGTGCTCGCCCCCGGCGGCGTCGGGACCCGGCGCCTTGCACCACGGCATCGGCACGCAGAGCGGCATGCGCCATTTCACATTTATATAAAACGATCGCAAACGTAAATACCGCGGAAGCGTGCGGCACCGCGTGCGGCACCGCGTCCTAAAACTCCACAAGCAGCTCGTAGGGCGTCTTTGATTCTTCCTGGCAGCTGCGCAGCCTCGCGGTCTCCAGGCACGCGAGGTTGAAGTCGATGAGCTGTCGCAGAACCTCCTTCCCGTGGCGGTCCGAGAGGTCGTTGTGCCCGCCGCCCTTGACCACGTACAGGCGCGGGGCGCACCACCCGTTGCACCGTTGGTAGAGCGCCTGCGCGTTTTTGAGCTCGACCACGGAGTCCTTGTCTCCGTGGACGATCAGGATCATGCACTGGATGTCCTTCATCTTCAAGATGTTTGCACCGAAGACCGTGTCCAGCGACGTCATCACCGCGTTGGGGATGTACTCCGACGGCATCACGCAGCGCGCGCCGCTGGCCAGCGCGGAAATCAGCACGAGCCCCCCGAGCCCCGCGTTCATGCGCTTCGACGCGACATGCACAGCGGGGACGCTGCCCAGGCTCCTGCCGATCACCAGGACCCTGTGCAGCTTGTGTCCCAGCGTGCTGCACACGTAGTCGAGCGCCGCGTCGGCCGTCTCGCACATGTTCTTCTCTGTCGTTTCACGGTTGCGCGAGCTCTTGCCGTAGCCGACGTACTCGACGCCCAGCACGTTCTGCTCCATGTTCGTCGCCAGCCACGTCAGGTACGAGCCGCAGCTTTCGAGGTCCTCGGAGTTCCCGTGGAAGTAGAGCGTCACTGGCTTGTCGCGCGCCTCGTAGTTCTCGAGCGTCGCCGTCGAGTTGCTGCTGAACAGCCGCAGGTGCACCACATCCCCGCCGATCGTCTTCACGTGCACGTCGCAGTTGTCGTCCTTCTTCTTTCTGACGCGCTCCGGCGGCGCCCAGATTTTATGCCGCAGGAAGTGTTCGACGGCGAACATGCGTCCAGAGCTGCTTTATAGACAAATAGTTTGCCCCGTGCTTTGCAGGCTTCCGCCGCGCGCCCGCGGCTCTGCCCCAAGATTCCGGCCGTGGATCCCGAGGCCCGGACAGCCCGTCGGTCCACGAACGCCGCATTCGCGTATACGCGGTTTGGAGATTTCAAACGCCACGCGTCTACAGACCCGTAAATTTCTCATTTGTAAATCTCCTGTCGGTGAATTTATTTCCGTTGTTCGACCCTCGCGGGCTCTCAGAGACTGCGCACATGCCCCGGCGTATCCGCGCTCCCGCCCCCGCGCTGTTCCCCACACTCCCCGACGAGCTCGTGCTCCGCATCTTGAGCATGCTCGCTGTCGAAGAGCTGCCGAAGGCGTGCGTGAATCGCAGGTTCCGGCACCTGTTCCACGATCCGAGCCTGTGGAAGCCGAGGGTGGAGGCGATGCTCGCGACCTGCACACAACGCGCTCAGCTCGCCGTGCAGAAGCTGCTGAGCCGCGACTGCTACCTCTGGAGCGAGCAGCTGCGCCACGACCACGACTGGTGCTCGCGCATGGCGCTTGTCGCAGACTCAGAGGCCCGCGCGTTTCGGGCGTACGGGCGCGCGGGGGCATACAAGAAAGCGTATGAGATGATCTCGCGCTTCGAGATGGTCAGCGTAAGACAGAACTCGGGCGGGGCGGCGAAGCTCGCCACAATTCCCTTCACCCAGAGTATCAGGAACGTAACAACGGGCGAGAGCATCAACGTCTTCACCGTGAGGCTCATCACCGAGAGGTACTTCGTCGCCCTCTGCCAGTGGAACTTGGGCTTGTACGACATCCTCCTGAACGACGAAAAAATGGAGAATTTCTTCTTCATGCGCCCCGGGGACGTGCTCAAGATGGTCCGCAAGAAGACCGGCAAGACGCGGTCGTTCTCGCTGCTGCTCGGCATCGAGAGCGAGATCCCAGGCTAGCCACCGCGGCCGTCACTCGCCGCCGAGCACATCGCAATCGGCGTCAGGTCTGTGATCCCGTTGTTGTACGGGAAGCGGAGCTTCTCCAGCTGCCCGTCACTCGTCGCCGCAGTACATCACAATCGGCATCAGGTTTGTGATCCCGTTGTTGTACGAGAAGCCGAGCTTCTCCAGCTGCTGGATGAAGCTCGAGTCCGGAAACATGAAACCCGTGTATAAAGCCTTGCTTTCCCCGTAGAGACACGTCGTCGACTTCTTCACGTCCACCTTCGAGGAGCGCGGCAGGCTCACCTGCGACTGCGCCTTCTTGCACGTGTGCAGCGCGTGGTAGCGCACCGTCTGCGTCGGGAACGCGTAGCAGTCTTTGGTCGCGCTGAAGTCCGACCCGAAAATTTTGTACGAGCTCGTGTCCCGCGGGCCGTGGAAGATCCAGAACCCCTCGCTGGAGAAGCAGTCGAAAATCACACCCGAGCCTGCTTTCTGCAGCAGCGCAGCGTTGTTTGTCATCACGAACTCGTTCGTCACCGGGTTGATGGCCATGTCGTTGTACACCGTAAAGTGCGTGGGAATGAGCATGCTCACCCGAGCGCCGACCGCCTCGTAGTCCGTGACGACCGCGTTCGATGAGAGCTCCAGGGCATGCATCATGCGCCACGCCACCCGGTTGAGCCAGCGCAGCGTCGCCTGCCGCAGCCACACCACCTCCCCGCACTCCATGAACTGCGCGATCGTGATGTCCTCGCGCGCGTCGAGCCACAGCTTGTGCAGCTCCTCGCTTGCGTGTCTGCAGTTCCCCGACACCACGAGGAATATCTTGTGCTCGCGCTCGTTCTGTGCGTTAGTGCGCATGAAGCAGTGGTACACCCCCATCTTCGAGGGCAGCGCGTCGTTCCACACGCGCTGATCGCTCACGTTGGTCGAGTTGGTCCAGTCGTGCATGCACTCGAAGTTCAGGTGGTGCTCGCAGCCCTCGAGCTCCTTCACCAGGGCCTGGAGCCGGCTTTGTGTGGCCTCGAGGCTGTTCACAATCGAGATGTACCCCTTGCTATGTCTCCCGGACACGCACTCGTACACCGCCGTCGTCCCGAAGATGTTCTTGTCCATGGGTATGGTGCTGACCTTCTCGGCGCCCGTGCTCCTGAAGCAGAACCCGCTGATCTCGCCGGTCTCCGTCAGCATGTGATTCGGCATGAGCTGGATGCAGCTCGCAGCCGACGTCGAAACACAGCTGTCGCAGGCCTCGCGCTCCTGCCGCGTCAGCGGCACGAAGCTGAAGCGCTCGTCCACCACGCCGGCGAGCGGCACGGCGCCCTTCGCCGCCAGCGCCATGCCGCGAGAGTCTAAAGTACAAAATGCACCGTCTCCTCGCTTTCCGAGCGCTCGCGGCGCAGCGCGCGCACGACTCCGGTGCACCGTTTTCAACTCGCTCATGTAAAAAAAACATCGAGACTGAAAGCGAGCGGCAGATTGATCCAAACATGCATAAAACGACAGTGGCGCCCGCCGTGCGACCGGACTTGCCCGTCATGTCCGACGACGCGCAGAGCTCGTGCGCGAGCGACGGCGACGACATCAGCGATAGCGACCTCGTCGCGGAGGACGAGCTGGCTCTCGACGCAGCGGGGCGCGACACCGACACCGCCCCGCTCGCGCGGCGCGGGGTCGACTGCGGCTCCGGCCTCGACAACCGAGAGCCCGACGAGGATTGGACCCAGTACTTCTTCGACGAGAAAAACATAGTGCACTCCATGCAGTCGCTCCTGCGCAACGGCGGGCACGCCGTCGACGACCTCTGCAAGCTCTGCATCGACGCCAACGCCAGCGACATCGTCGCCGCGCTCACACCCGAGGGCCTCATGCCCTTCTCGAACAACTACGCCTACATCTTCAAGTACCAGCACATGACCAAGACACAGATTCGTGCGCTCTTGCGGGTCATCGACGCCATGGCCGCCCAGAACCGCATGATGCGCTGCGTGCACGAGAACAACTTCTACGTCGTCCCGCTCAACAAGAACTTCGTCCGCATCAGGGACGAGGTCATCCTCTTCGGCGCCGCGTCCTACATGTGCAGCGAGCTTTCCCACACCTTCGCGCGTCCGGACGGCGCGATCGTCACCGAGCGCATCCCCGATGACGAGCGCGAGCGCATCGTCAACGCTGCCATGTTCCGCATCATCAACTCGTGCCCAATGAAGCGCGGCGCCCTCGAGAAGTGCATGGAGATGCTCCAGGCGCACAACGTCCGGCTCTGAGCGCTTGCGCGAGCGCCGCGCGCTTGCGCGAGCGCCGCGCGCTTGCGCGAGCGCCGCGCGCGGCCGCGGCGATTGACTGGCAGGAGCGCCACTTCATCTTTTCTGCAAGCGCTGCTTTGTACTGCCGCGTTAGAGAACTTACACTTGGGTGCGTCCAGCAAATTTACCCTTATCAGAATACCTAAATTCATGACAGTCGCCACACACGATGCTCGCAGGCATTTGCACACAATCAGAAAGCGGTGACCATGTCTTTATTTGATCTCACAGAAACAAAAAATCTCACACACTCCGCGCTGCCCCCGCGGGCACGCGCGCTACTCGAAGCCCGGCGTGCACACGCACGCCGAGCTGCTGTTCTGCCCCGGCGCCGTCGTGTTCTGCCCGGCCGCGCACGCGAAGCACGCGGTGGCCCCGAAGTTGTGCTGGTAGGTGCCGTACCCGCACGCCACGCACGCGCCCTCCGCCTCGAACGTGCCCGGCGCGCACGGCAGGCACGCGTAGCCCGCCAGACAATACCCCTCCACAAACTCCTCCAGCCGCACCGTCGCCTGGTCGGCCGCGTACAGCGCAAACAGCGCCTGCACGCGCCCGAAATCGCTTTCCAGGCCGCGCCCGGGCAGCCCCGCCGCGCCTCCGCAGCGCGCCGCCGCGCCCACCGCGCCCGCGAAGCACGCCTCGCACGCCGTCTGCCCGGTCGCGCGGCTGAAGAGCCCGCTCGTGCTCGTGTTGCAGGGCACGCACGCGTGCGCCAGCGCCGTCGCGGCCACCGTGTTCAGCGCACACGGCGTGCAGACATGCTCACCGGGCCCCGAGGCCGTCCCCGCCGGGCATCCGTCGTACCCGCACGCGAACGCCGGCGCTCCCGCGTCGAACGCCCGCGTCGCGTAGCCCGGCACCGCCGCGCACTCCGTGCAGTTGTAGAAGCGCTGACCATCCGAGTCCACGCACGCCGACGCTGCCGCGTGCGCGCACGTCGTCTCCAGCCCCGCGCACGGCGACGCGCACCCGCCGCCCACCCGCACGAACGGCGCGTTGCATGCGAACTCGCACAGCGTCGGGTCCTCGGCGCTCCGCCATACCTCCGCGTGCGCCACCGCGCCGCACGCCACCACCCTGTTCGGGGCCTCCGCCTGCGACAGCGCCAGGCTCGCGTTCGCAGGCACCGCGTGGCACCCGTAGCCCTCCGCGAAGTCGTACCAGACCAGGCTCGTGCGCGCCTGCGCCGCCGGCGCCGCCTTCGGCACCTCCACCACGAAGTCGTCGCGCGAGCGGTTGCACAGCACCGCCGCCACCAGCGGCAGCGCCGCGCCGCTCGCGCCCCCGCACTGCTCGTTCCACGACGCGAGCCCGAAGTACATCGGCTCGTCGGGCGCACGCCAGTGCAGCGCCGTCACCGACGCCTCTGCCTGCAGCGGCTCCAGACAGTCCACCAGCGTGTACGGCCCCGCCCGCGGACACCCGCGCACCGCCGACACCGTGTTGATCTCCACCAGCGTGTTTTCGTCACAAACAAGCGCGCCCTCCGCCCGCCACGCGTTGAAATCGGGCGCACACGCCCGCACCACCAGCCCAGCGGGAACGCGCGCATACTCAAAGCTGCCAAAGTTCCGCGCCGCCACGCCCTTCTCCGCCGCCTCTGCCCCCGCGGCCAGGCCACTTGTCGCCAGCGCGCTGATGTTCCCGTGTAGCCACGCACCGCGAGGAGCCGGCAGTCCACCCGCTCCCGTCTCTGCGCATGGATCGATCATGACACAATCTTCCTCGGACCACCAGGCCCCGACCGTATGAGCGCTCACGCTCTGCCCTCGCAGGTTCGACACAGCCCGGTCCAGCCCCGCGCACAGCACCAATCCCAGCGTCTTCTGTGCGACATCTGCGTACAGCGGCAGCGCCCAGCCGCTCGGGCATGCACACATGTGCATGCACAAGACAGGCAGAAGGTACAGCCGCCGCGAGGCCAGACACACACACAGCGATCGCCGTGACATGCGAAGCCGGCTCTCAAATACGAAAACCGTAAAGTAGAGAGCTTCACATGCGATGTGCTTGTGCTCCTCAAAATTATCGATGCGAAGTACGGAAAGCCCGCAGGTGTTATGAACACTACGGACGTTGGAAGTCGCAGGGAGATACAGTGGAACGAAAAACCCTCACCATGTGCACGTGCGTGTAATTTATACATTTTATTCCGTTGAAATAGACACATGGACGACAATACATTGATCGTTTGTAAAATCAATAATACTTGACTACCAGACCCGACTGTATTTTTGCGACTACAGCTTCCTCGCACTGAGTTGCCGAAATGGGCTGGTTGGAAGGCCCACAGAAATACTGAGTACTAAAAATACACTGACCCCAATGATGCTCCAGACCGTTTTTACAAAACCATGCTACGAAGTTCGGCTTCTGTAGGATCTGCACATTCCAGCCCTTGGTCCAGTAATACACTTTTAATTCTACAACATCAACCTCGTTTCTTCCGACCCAGTTGTCGTTCGTTGTCAAACTAACCTCATTCTTCTTGATATCATCATGCACCAGTGTGCTTGATTTTAATTTTCCTGCGGTTCCACATTTGGTGTTTTCAATCACAGTCTTTAAATCATATTGAATGTTTTCATATCGTACTAGGGAATCATCTATCTGCAAATCACTCGTATTTCCAGTGTAGACGAGAAGTGAAATTGAAAGCACGATAAAAGCTATGACACAGTACCCTATCTCAAATTTTAATTTGTAATTGAGCATTGTCTCGGAGATTATTGAAAGATATATGAAAAAGCTTACAGTCCAGTAAAAGAACATCAGTGCGTACACAATGTATTGTGGAGTCGCTTCCAGAAGTTTCACATGTAAGATCGTGTTATAATAGACAATTAACAACCAGAGCTCAATCCACAAACACACAAAACGAATGAAATTTACACAGTAAAACCAATATGTCTTGCTGGTGTCCTCATCCAACTGCTTCAAAGATTTCAAAATTCCGAACATGTAATTGAAGTACGCGACCATTCTGTAGCTACAAATCTCAAGGAAAACAAAACCGAGTGTACATGCCAACACAATCTGAACTTCTACCTCCTGAAGAATACCACGTGCAAGTCCAAGACTTCCAATTCCACCAAGGAATACAGTAAGCGGGCCAATAATAGATGATTCACTTGAATTGGGACCGTTTTGGATATTACTTGTCGATTTTTTCTCATTATCCAGTATTTTATCGAGTTGGTCTGAAACTTTGTCCATGCCTAAATAGTTCATTGTCGTAGTGTTTGTGTTTGTGTTTACAAAATATACTCCATTGCCGCTAGTTAAAAACATCCTCTCATATGAGAGTGGGTTATATAATTGTTGTTGAAAGGAAGCGGTACTCTTGGACATACTTGTGTCCGGCAAACCGTTTTCATCTGTCTTACGCATGTCAGATTCAGAAACTTCCTCCTGTTCTTCGAACCACTTAATTTGTCTACCTCGCAAGTGAAGTAAGTAAAGGATCAAAGTGAGTGCGCATGTCAAAATTGACGCAAAATGAGAAGAGATTGTGTACTCAACTTTAACTCCAAGGATCTTTGTTTCATTGATAAACGGCGTGGTGCCGTATGCGAAGAAAATGCTTAAGATGTAAACGAGTAAATTGATTGAAATTAAAAAATAACGGACGCTTCTTTCCACTGATTCAAACTCTCTTTCTGGCATCCATTTCTTCACAAAATACGCTAAAGTGTTGCTGACTATTACAATCGAACTCAGCAAATAAATCGTCAAAAGAGTTCCAAAGTAGATACTGGGCGAGATCTCCGAAAGTGGAGACATGGACTCTCCGTTCAAAAACACATAATCCCCGTGATTGTTCTCAAGCCAACACGCTGCAGTTTGCGAATGTTCACACTCAGTTTTGAGACTCTTAACGTCGTCTGTATCTACGAAATATTTTTGCACAAGATAGTTCTCGTCAGACGCCGGAATGACCAAACCAAGTGATTCCCAGTGGCTGGGGTTCGAAGCTGGGGGTAAAATGTTGGATTTATGAACATGCACGGTTTTGGTAGAATAGTAACGGTTAAACTGGAACAATTGTTTCCCAAACAACGATGAATTGTTCATGTGCGACAGCAACAAGCTCCAGCTGGTTACATGTATTATCACTATAAACACAGCTAAAAAAACGAATGACTTAGCTTCGTAACCAGCCATAGTCACTCCACTCGTAAATATAGATAATCAATAAAATAGTCCGCGCGACAGCCTTGTGCTCAAACCCTAGTGGCTCTCCAGCCGACGATTTTACGAGCACACAGGCCAATCTAGCGCGACAGTTTCCACCAGCATCCTAGTGGAGGGCCGACTGCCGCGCGTGCGCAATGGCGAGCGCGTAGAGACTACACGCAAAAATAATGAGGTGAAAAGCGAGCTGCGCGGCAGTCCTGCGGAATGCAGAAGACGCAAGCTGGAAGAGGATCAAGAAACCGCTCGCGCTGGTATCGGACTGTACGACTGTCACCATCAGCTGTGGGTACACGATCTGCAAACACTCAATGTGCTCGGAGGAGAAGTTGTTGCAGTCCATGAGCACCACCGTCTCGTTGTCGCGCTGGAACAAGCGCCCGCCGCGGCGGTCGATTTCCAGCACCCTGTGCAGACAGCGCTCGAGGTGCGCCATGTCCACTTCCTTGTGCACTCCGCGCAGTAACGCGGACATGCCACTCCGAGTCTTATGTACCGCACTCGAAAACGGCAACAGTTCACGCTGTTTTTACCTCGTGCTCTCTGAGACTCGGTAATTCTTGGTCCTGCGGAAACATCGCTCGGACTACTTCAGACGCTCCCGCCATGCGCTCCCGCCGCGCGCTCGGCTACATGCTCTGGACGCTCCTCCTGGTTTCCGCCAGCGCACGCATGGAGCAGCGGCCCGAGCTCGAGCTCGCGCGCGAGCTGCGTCTGCGCGGCATCATGCTTTCCGAGCTCGGGCACAACCGTACGTACCACGGCTTGTACCGCTGGAACTGCTCACATGCAGCGTTCTTCCCGCATGCGTGCAAGGATGGCGAGCCGCTGTGGCGCCCGCCGCAGGCCCCGCCCGAGAGGACAAGGACGTCATCCCAGAGCGCGCGGCGCCTGCACCAGTTCATTTGGGACGAGGCAGACCCGTACCTCACAGGCGGCCAGCTGGTGTCCTTGCATCGTCCGGCACCCGAGGCGCTCGCGGCGAAGCGTGCGCCGTTCGAGCGGTCGGGAGACGCCGCCTGCGCCGAGGCGACAGCGCGCGCCGTGGCGTGCACGGCGCTGCTGGCGTGCCTCTTTACGTGCCTGTTGACGCTCATCCTCGTCCGGAGCGACCTGCTCGGCGGGCTCGGGCGACGATTTCGCGCGCTTTCCGACGCCCCGCACGCGAAGCCGTGACAAGCGGCGGCCAAGTATATACCGGCGCTCGTTCATGGCGACGCCGTTCCAGTACGATAGCGCCGCGATGGGGAAGCTCATGCAGCGCCTCAGCAACCTCAAGCGCATGGACATGAAGACGAGCACCGACATCGCCGCCCTCGCGAACAGTCGCGTCCGCGATACGAACGGCAACCTGCTCCCGAGCGTCTGGACGCGGCGCTCCGTGAACAACGAGCAAGACAACGCGACGCTGCTCACACGGGACGCGCTCCAGAAGCACCTGCAGGCGTTCCTCGACAAGAACATCGAGACCAACTCTGCCATGCTCGTCAAGCTCGCCGACCCCGGCCTGCTCGTCGACTGGGTCGTCAAGACCGCGGAGCTCTGGGAGCACCGCTACGCACTGAAGCGCGACGAGAAGTTTGACATCAGCCACGGCATCGAGAGTGCCATGAGCGAGGTTGTGCTCGAGCACGTCCTGCCGCTGCTCAAGAACTACCAAAACTTCAAGGAGGTCGAGGAGAAGCTCGAGCAGAACATGCGCGAGCTTCGCAGGGATCCCAACGCCAACAAGTGGGCGCGCGTGCTCCTCCGACACATTTCTCAGGACCGCTCTTCGATCGAGGACCAGGCTCAAGAGATGACGTTTTGGCTCCACCGCGGCAATCACGCGCTGACGCGTCTGCTCTTCCGCCTCGACACCACCACCGAGCTCCGCGACCGCATGTGCCTGCTTGCCAGCAAGCTTTTTCAGAAGAAGGAGACCTGCGAGCGACAGGGCGTCTACGCGTCCCAGCGCCAGCGTTCCGACATCGTTCAGCTCTACAACAACACGGTCCTCTCCTTCCGCGAGTTTGTCCGCCAGATGCCCTCGGGGCGCTTTGAGGCGGAGGCACTAGAACGCTTAGACCGCGAAGACTGGATCTTCCTCGTCGTCGACCACACCGCCGTGCCCGTCACCCTCGCCGACGTCCAGGCGCCAGTTCCGCACGCGGAGGACAACGAGACAAGCTGTCCGACATGCGGCGCTGCCATCGCGCTCGGCGCCACTGCGCGTCTGCCCGAGGATCCACACAAACGCATGCGGCTGTGAGCAAGCTACAGCGACCATGCACTTTATCTATTTTACAACTTTTGATATTTAACGCAAAGCAAGTACTATGTCGTCTGCAGGCATGGAACAAGCTGCCCGCGAAATCGGAGATGCTAGCTACCTCACTACCGGAAACATGAGTCGTGATGGCGACGGCACGGTGCGAGACATCTCCACAGATGCACAGATTGCCGCCTACGAGAACATCTTCGGGCCCGCCGCACGCGAAATCAAGTTTGACTCGCAGCGCAACAAGCGCCACCAGCGCTGGCACCTTCCGGACGTTCTCCGCGGTCCCAACACATTCCTCACGGACCGCATCGACGGCCTCATCACGGATGCCACCTACAGCCCGTTCACGAACAACATTCTGCCGTACCACTACCTCGATCAACCGGACAGGAAGATCAAATGGAACGTCTACCAGTTCGACGAGGGCGTCGCCAGCCGTGTCCCGTACGAGGCAGCAGCGCGTGTGCTCCCACAGAGCAAGCGCACGTTCTCTGGCTACGTCGTGCGCCAGGGTCTGGCCATCGCTATGGAGCACAACTTCATGATGAGCCCCGCCGGCATGGACAACTTCAAAAAGCAGCTCCAGCAGCTTGTCGGCTCTATCCAGCTGACAAACGACCTGGACGTCCATATGGCCCTCCTGACCGCCCCCTCGTACCAAAAACAGGTCGACGAGAAGTACTACGACCAGTCCCGGACCACCGCGCAGAACTGCCGTGTCTACACCGACCTTTTCGGGTTTTTCTCCAAAAACGAGAACGCACTCGACTACCTCATCGAGGATGCTAAGAACCATCTCCAGACTTGGGGTAGCAAGCCCCCGACCTTCATCCTCTGCAACCGAAACCTCAGCAAGGGCCTTACCATGCTCCCGGAGAAGACCATGTACTTGACCACCGGCCCCGACGGCAAGCAGAGGCTCGCGAACGGCCCGGAGCTTCCGTCGTACCGGGGCTTGAGCTTTATCAACTCCCGGAAGTTCAGTCTCGACGCCGGCACCGCCCCCCGCGACCTCTTGCGCCGCCGCGTGCGTGTCAGTGAGCACTACCGCATACCGTGGACCAACGAGAACATTTTCAACCGTTACGAGTTCTATGACCAGTCGCGCGATTCCATGTTCTATCTTTCATGGCACCAGATCTGGACGGCTAGCATGCCGGTATTCAAGGACAGTGTTGATAGTTTGAATGAGTTTTTGGAGGAAATACAAGCTGGCAGTACCACTCAATTTTATACACGAAATCTTCAGCAACCCTTAAACGAAATTGTTCGTGCACAATATCAAAATTGTCTAAATGGTCAAGCTGCAGATGGTCAAATCACACCGTACAATGTTTGGAAGATCGGTGCTTGGCTTGGATTCTGGCCTGTAGTTGACGAAACCGAATTTGCCGAAAGGAGATGTCCGAAATTCTTGAAACCTCTCGAAGTGATTCACGCTAGCGAGCAAGAAACCTTTTCTCAGTTTAAATTTACGGTGGCCAGTGATGAAAACAATGCAACTGCATTGGAAACCTATATAAAATTGGCAGTTCTATTCATATTTCACACAATGAATTTGAGTAAACACGAGATTATGGCTGCCGCTAATGCCATCATACCTGACGCCCTTCAAAATTATGTTAAACAAACTGACACTGGAACGCCTATAAAGCAAGACTCAAGCGTCGTATTCCCATGCGACCTGTTCCTGCTGCGACCAAACATAGAGCACAATATGCTCAGCCTGATTATCGGGCGCGGGGGCGGCCCGGATGAGCTCGGGGCGACGTTTTGGGGCCAGACTGAGCTGTCAGTGTACGACGACACGCAGCACGGAATCTGGGGCATGAGTTACAAGTACCACGAGCGCGCTATGGTCATCAACGATCGCAACTTGATCCGGGCCTTTGACGTGGCGTTCGACGGGTACTCAGGAGGGTATGATTCGCGAATCATGCGCTGGGACACATCGGACATCAAGAACTTCCGCGACGCCACCGTCGATTCCACGCGTCCGTACGCAGGGCCGAGCATGCTCGTGTTTGCGCTACCCGTGCACAATAACTCCTTTGACTCCTTCCCCAATCCCGTTGTTTTCCACCCAACAAAGATAGAAAGCGCAAACACCGTGCCGGACCGCGGGCTCCGATGCCCAGACATATTGAGACATTCCTGCTTCGCTCCGGATAACGAAACGCATTGTGCGTGGGCCACCGACGAGATATACCAGGTCTACAAAATGTACTACGATAGGCTTGGTGTCGACGGCTGGAAAGGGATGCATGCGATTGCTGGCACCCCTGGCTCACAAGCTATTGCAGACGAGACCAGTCTGAACCAGTTCAGCTTCAGCGGCCAGATGTGCGTGATCAACAGCAAGGGGCAGCGCGAGGAGTACCAGGGCAGCGGGCATCTCGGGCCCTCTTATGTAGGAGTGGCAAGCGTGCGCGAGGGCCGTGGCCTGCTGCAGACCGCGCGGCAGGTGGTCATGCAGAAGCAGAAAATTTGAAGCACGCGAGCTTTCCGCGGGCGAGCGCGTGCTGGGCGCGCGGGCGGTTCCCGTGAATTTGCGCGTCCTGTTCCCTAATTTTTTTTGAACATTTTTTTTAAATAAATTTTGATAAGCAAGGTTTGTCCGCGCGAGTCCAGGGAACGCCTATAAAAGGAGTCTGAGCCATGTTCCCGGAGACAAGCACGTCCGGCATGGGCGACCTGCGCACGCGCATGCTGCAAGCACGCGAGCTCGTGCAGGCGGCGGCTGGGGCGGCGGAGCCGGAGGGCAGCGCCGGCGCCGCCGCGCCCGCCGAGCTCACCGCCGCGCCCGCCGAGCTCACCGCCGCGCCCGCCGAGCTCACCGCCGCGCCCGCCGCGCCCGCCGCGCCCGCCGCGACCCGCCGCGACCGCCGCGACCAACCCGTACCTCGTCGTGCTGACCCCGCTGCGCGCGCTCTTCGGCTGGTTCGCGCGGCCCGCGGCGGCGCCGGGCACGCCCCCGGCCGCCAAGTACAGCGTGAAGTTCGCGCCCACCGCCGTCGAGTACCGCATCGCGACCGCCGCCGGGCCGGGCCCCGCGCCTGTCGGAGCCGCGCGGGGGCCCGAGGGGCCGCCCGGGGCCCCGGCGGGCGCCAGCCCGTACATCGTGCGCCAGCTGCCCGCGCTGCAAGCTAGCGTGTCGAGTCTGCAGGAGAAGAGCGCTCTCGAGCTCAGGGCAAGAGACCTGCTCCCGAGCAGGCCCGGCCCGTGCTTTCGCCGTCACGTGCGCACGAAGACCGCGCCCCCGCCCGAGGCCTCGAATCCATACCTCACGACGTGCACGTAGCGCGCAGGCCGCGCAAAACGGCGAAGCCGCCGCGCGTGCAAACATCCACAGCCATGGCAACCATATTTAAATGCCGCCGCGCCATGCGCGAGTCCGGCTCCCTCGGCGTTATGCTGCAGAAGGACCTCAACAACGACGTCCCCGAGTCCGTGCTCGCGCCACTCGCGCACGACGACCGCGTCCTTGTCGAGAACATCCTCCTTGTCGCACAGGCCGAGCTCGAGATCATCAACCTCGCCAGCACGCTCGTGGTCCTCTGCGACAATGTCATCCGCATCAGCTGCACCCTCGCCGGGCCGAGCCCCCTTGTGTCCCTGAGCGCCATGCGCAGCATCCAGGCATACAGCCCCGCCCGTGTCCGCGACCTCCGCGCCGTGCTCCAGGACAACAGGCTCTTGCTTGTCATCGACGTACACGACCGCCTCACGCGCGTCACCGCCAGCGAGGTTGACGTCGTCCGCCTCGTCAAACGCAGACGCATACTATAACTCTGCGCCTGAGGGACACTGCGGCGCGGGCCGAAGTTGGAGACTGGCAGACGAGACCGCCCTATAAAGAACTCACGATGGCTTCGAGGCTAGTGGACACGGCTGCAAACCAGTGAAAGTGTTGGCGGCGTCACAGAGCACGCAATCGAGACAAAACATACTTATAAGAAACTGTACGTAAGAGCAGTTCTTGCAGGAAACAAATGACGTCAGTGGAAAACGCTGGAGCTGGTGGTGGCGGTGATGGTGGTGGCGGTGGTGGCGACGTTGGTGGTAGTTTGTTCTACGATCCATTTGAAAGCGTGGTTCGAGAATTCCAAGGGCTGTCGCCCAACGAAAGGGTAGCAATGCTCGACAGACGGGTGAAAAATATAATTTCAAACATCACGAGACTTCGAAAAGAAAAAATGTTAACGTCGCCCAAGACAAAGCGTGTGGTTGACGCATGGGACGAGGAAGAGGACGACGAACTTAATCCGCACTCCGCAGATGACGAACTTTCGTGTATGATACAGGGCATTTTGTCCCCGGACGAGGAACGGCCATCTTTCATAGAACCAGTCGGTGACAAAAGAAAGCGAAGATCCAGGAAAATTTTTGACCCGAGTGTGTATCACGGTGATGTGCACCCGATCAATCCTTCTTTGGGGCCCATGAAACTGTTGAACGTACAGATGTGCAGCCTGCTGGAGACTACCAGAGTCGCAAAGCTCAATTTGAAGACAAAGAACCTAGTAGATGCAGCGGTAAAGCGCAGGAGGGCAGTCAAGGATGTGCAGAAATACATGTCGGAGCTACGTGTGCTGAAAAAGCTGGCTGACTTTGCCATCCGAGAAATGGAGAGAAGTGCGTTGGTCATCAGAATCAAAGTGCCGCGGACAGCTACTTACAATCCAGGCGACATTGTGTACCTTGATTTTCAGAATTCGCGCTACATACTTCGGGTTGTCGAACAAAGATCGATTAACGGGTGTCCGAGCATTATTCTATACCTTAGGAAGAACTTGACACTTGAAATCATCAAGGAGATGCGCGCTTTGGACGCGAGGGTAACTTACAATCCTGCAAATACACACACTGAGATTGACGGCGAAACAGAAACCGTTACTCTGCCGATTTCGAGCAAGCATTGGAACATAAAGCAGAAAACAGAAAGAGTAGACCGTCGTGACAAAGAGTACAAGCCTCCAACCAATATCGACGATGAGGACGAAGGATCCACAGACGACAGTTCGGATAGTCAACAGAGCGCCTCGGACTGTGATGATGAATCAGAGGGCGAAGCGGACGAAGCGGACGACGCGGACGAAGCGGACGACGCGGACGACGCGGACGAAGCGGACGACGCGGACGACGCGGACGAAGCGGACGACGCAGACGACGCGGACGACGCGGACGAAGCGGGCGAAGCGTCGACGAGCCGACCCCCCAGGCACTGTGCCGACGTGCAAGGAGCGCGGGCCGAGCTGCTTCGGAGGGTCGCGACTATGTCGGACAGCACCGCGTGGCATCTTTTGCAGACGCTGAGGAAACTGGAGCGTTAGCCGCGCGGAGCAGTCCCACACACGCCGAGCCCGTAGGCGGGTTGCGTGCGAGACCCGCGCGCCGCCTGCGCGCCGACTTCTTTGCGCGCAACTGCAGCATTGCCCTTGCTTATTTAATAAATCACTCATATTTAATAAATCACTCATATTTAATAAATCACTCTACTGACACGCGGAGCAGCCTCGCCAAACACACGAAGCGGCCGCGCGCGCCGGCGCTCAGGCGCCCTGCGCCGCGCGCGCGTCGCGCCCCTCGCGCGCGCCGAAGAGCCGCGTCGCGTGCACCCCCAGCAGCACGGCGCACCCGGAGAGCGCGGTGATGGCCCCGGCGTCGAGCGCGGGCATGAGCACGATCGCGAAGAGGCCCTGCACGAAGCAGACCGAGAGCACCAGGTCCGTCGCCTTGCGGCGCTCGAGCACGACCGCGAGCACGTAGATGCTCACGAACTTGAGCACCGGCTCCAGCAGCAGCAGGTGCACCGTCGCCAGGCGGCTCAGGCCCTGCATGTATGTCAGCACGCTGAGCCGCGACTCGGGCGAGCTGTAGAGCGCGCCTACCGCCGTCACGAGGAGGAACGTCGGGAGAGCGCGCCGGCTGTCGAAGAGGATGCCGCGCTGCGTGCGCACGCCCGTGAACGCTATCTCGCTGCAGAGCGTGGTCCAGCAGCCCCCCGCGAGAAACGCGGGCGTGTACAGCGTCGCCAGCACGCCGACGCTCGCGTCCGGGGGCCACGCCCAGCGCACGAGCGCGCTGATCTGGATCGCCAGCGCGACGCTCGCGTAGAACAGAGCCCACATCGCGCCGCGCACGCGCTCCGCGCCCACGCGCTGGCACGTCTTGACTAGCGCCGTCGCGGTCCAGCCGGCCAGCAGCCCCGACACGAACATCCACTGCGTGTTGAAGAGCGTGTAGTCGAAGCTCAGGAAGGTCTGGTACATGACAGCGCCCACGCAGTGCAGGTAGAGGCAGTAGAGGTCCAGGCGCGTGTTGCTCTCGAAGACGATGGCGCTCTCGAAGCCGTCGTCGCCGCTGTGCCCGTCGCTG
>RFOM01000229.1 GCA_009926615.1 Pseudomonadota bacterium | reverse complement strand
CCTCCGCCGTCCGCAGCACCGTCCGCGCCGCGAAGCCCGGCCGCAGCAGCAGCAGGCGCACGCCCAGCTCCCCGGCCGCGTGCGTCGCGCGCACCACCGCCAGCAGCGCGTCGCGCGCCAGCACCCCCTCCGCGCGCGCCGCCTGCGGCCCCCACGTCCCCAGCAGGTGCACGGCAAGCACCTCCTCCGCCGCGCCCCCTGCGCCCGCCTCCAGCGCGTAGCCCTGCGCCGCCGGCGCAACCGCGCGCCACTCGTGCACGAAGCGCGTCATGTCCACTGGCAGGCAGAAGTACGCGCTCGCCGCCAGCGCCCGCCCGGCCCCGTCGCGCGCCGCCCCGGCCACCGCCACGCACCGGTTCGGGAACGGCTCGTCGCTCGCGTCCGCCGCGCCGCACACCTCCGCGCACGCCGCCGGCGCCAGCTCCGCCGCGTCCTGCACCGCGAACGGCGGCGACGCGCGCCCCTCCGACACGTCCTTCGCGCCGAAGAGCATGCTCTCCACAGGCAGCGCCACCTCCGCCAGCACCCCCGGGCGCTCCGCGCCCAGCACCACCGAGCGGTTCGCCGCGTCGAACGCCTCGAACTCCCCGAGGCAGCGCGTGCGGCAGTCCGCCGTGTCGCTGCAGTGCATAAAGTAGTCGATCGGCTCCGGGATGATGCTCAGCACGTACGGGCTCACGTCGAACGCGTCGCACGCCACGGTGTCGCCGGTCAGCGCCGCCAGCGTCCCGTCCGCCGCCTGCCCCGCGCTCTGCGCCAGCATGTACAGCCGCCGCAGCGCCTTGTCGAACGCGTTGCGCAGCCGCGCGTTCGCCCCGTCCATCGCCGCGAAGCACACCGTCACCGCCGCCGCCGCGTCCGTGCGGAACTCGATGTCCTGCGTCCACGCGTGCTGCGCCGCCGCGTTCTCGTGCCCGAGGCAGAGCCGCGCGAGCGCCGAGTCCTTCGCGAGCTTCCGCCGCGCCTCGCCCTGCCCCAGCTTGCAGATGCACTGCGCCGCCGGGTACTCGGAGGTCAGCACCGCGAACACCGTCAGGCACCCCTCCATC
>RFOM01000228.1 GCA_009926615.1 Pseudomonadota bacterium | reverse complement strand
TCCATTTTTCAAGAGTGGTGGAGGCAGTGACGCCTTCGATTCTGAAGCTTGGAAGTGGGGTTTCAACATCCGCTATATTTGAAACAGAGGCGAGAGTCCCATACGGAATCACAAGGAAGTTATCCTCTGATACAGGGCCGAGTGCGCTTATGGAAGAAAGTGTTGGTGCATCGTTAACCGATGTAACACTAACATTAACCTGAATTGTTGAACTCGAGGCACCATTGCCGTCAACTGCTGAAACGGTAAATGCAGGCAGGATTCCATGCGCATTTGGTGCTGCCTTCCAACGAATCGAATCGCCACTCGAAAAATAAGTCGTGCCGGCTATTACGTTTTCCCAAGTCGAACCGCTCCACTTTTCCAGTGTGGTCAAGTTGGTTACCGCTTCTATCCGGAAGCTTGGAAGCGCAGTTTCAACGTCATACTCGTCTGCTGCAGATGCAAAAGTTGAATAAGGGATGATAAGGAATTCATCTTCTGTCCCTGAAAAGGTGTTGATTGTTGACAATGTCGGAATGTCATTAACTTGAGATACGTCGATGTTAATTAATGCTGCTGTACTTGAATAATCGAGACCGTCATATGCTTTTACTGTAAATGCCGGCAAGATCCCGTTTGCATTTGCACTCGCTTTCCACCTAATCTTTTCGCCCGTTGAAAGCGTTGTAGTTATTGCCGATGCAGTGTTCCATGCGCTGCCGTTCCACTTTTCGAGAATCGAACCAGCTGTGATGCTTTCGATTCTATAGGTCAATGTCGGACCATCGACATCGGTTACGACAGCTGCTCCAGCAAGTTCGTCGTAGGTGATCTCCTTGAAGGTATCCTCCGTTGCGCTGGTAAGTGTGGTGATGGCTGAAAGGGTCGGAATGTCGTTGACAGCTGCAACACTGACCGACACTGTGATCGGAGTCGATGATGCGTTAGTTCCGTCATAGGCGGTCACTGTAAATGCCGGCAGAATTCCGTTGGCATTGAGAGCCGCTTTCCATTGCAGTGTATCGCCTGCCGAGAGCAGTGTGATTCCTGCAACGGCGTTGTTCCAGCCTCCGATCCCGTCAGA
>RFOM01000227.1 GCA_009926615.1 Pseudomonadota bacterium | reverse complement strand
GGAGATGAAATCAACGAAGTGCGCAAAGGTGCCAATTACGGCTGGCCGGTGATTACCTTCGGACGTGAATATTATGGTCCGAAAATCGGAGAGGGAACCGCCAAAGCGGGAATGGAGCAGCCGCTCAAGGTTTTTGTGCCTTCGATTGCGCCAAGCTCACTGATTAAATACGAAAGTGGCCGCATCAAAGCTTTTGCAAATTCGTTCATACAGGGTGCGCTGGTTTTGCAGCATCTCAATGTTGTAAGCGCAGACGGCAAGAAAGAAACCCGTTACCTTGAATCACTGTCAAAGCGTATCCGGCAGGTCAGGGAAAGCCCTGCGGGGAATCTTTTTTTCACAACCGATTCGGGAGAAATCTACAGAATTTCACCCTCGAAATAAGCTTTGCAGCAGGCCGGTCAGCCTGAGAAATTTGGACAATGTCTGTTCCCTGCACAATCCGTCAACACTTATTTAAGTCTTAAGATTCAGAAATAATTGAATTTTAAAGCGTGCTGAGTGGCCTCGTTTTTGCTTCAGTCCGTAAGGCGAAGCTTGCGATTGCGGGGATGTCGGTATGAACGTGAATCCGTTGAATCAGTCAGTGAACGGACTTTCGAGTCTCAGATCTCAGGTCCGCCGCGCGATGTTGATTGCGTCATTGAGCCTGATCGCCTCTGCGTGCATTCCGGTAGTGCCGGCTGTCAACGCGGAGCAACAGAGTCTTGATGAAAATGTAACTTCCGGTCAGGCGCTGCAGATTGCAGATTCAATTAAATGTCTGATTCCTGCACCGCCGGGTTACAAACAACTTTGGATGGACATCAATGCAACGGATAATTTGTTGGGCCGCGCACTTATGGCTCACTACATGGGTTGCGGCGGCTTAACTTTTCGCCTGAGCGAAGATTTATTCAGAAGTCTGCCTGTCATGCTTTCCGGTCAAAATTCACAATCGGTATTTTTGTCGCGAACGTTTATTGAAGACGCAGTCAAAAACCGGACCGGAAATGCGGGCGACCGGATCGTTGAAATTGACGAAACCGTCATCGCTTCAACTCACTACGGCAATACACTCGGTCATTTTCAATTAAG
>RFOM01000226.1 GCA_009926615.1 Pseudomonadota bacterium | reverse complement strand
AGCATCCCGACAGTCGGCGGAGCCAAGCTTGAGCGCATCACCAGTGCTTTGGGTGCATCACCTGTGACGACAATCCAGTTGACAGCCTACGGCACAGGAACTGAAAGCACAGGTCTTATCAGCAAAACCGACCGCCTGCTGTGGACTCCTCCGGTCAACACCAACGGCCGCGTGACGGCCTTCAGTGTGGTTGCGCTGCAGTGCAACAGCAACACGGCGGCGTGCAACGGTGCCAACGACAATCAGAGCGTGAGCACGGTGAGCGTCAATGTTTCCATCTCGCGCACCAACGCAGCTCCGACATTCTCTGCGGTTGGCACCAGTCTGCTGGGCGCAATGGAAGACGTTCCCTATATCATCACCTACAACAGCCTTTTGAGTAATTATGCCGGTACGGACAGCGAGCCGGGTGTGCTGACCTACCGTGTGTCGCTGCTCAACTCGACCACAGGCACATTCAAGAAGATCAGCGGCGGCACGCCTTCAAACATCACCTTCGGCGTGAGTGCAAACATCAATCCGGGTGAGAGCATCGAGTGGACACCGGTTGCGAACGCAGCGGATACTCCGCGCGACCTGTTTGATATTTCGCTTGTCGACAGCGAAGGTGCGGTGAGCACCGACACCCGCAGGGTGAGTGCAGTTGTCGGCGCAATCAACGATGCACCTGATTATGTCGGCAGCACAAACCTGCTCACTTCGACCACCAAGAACGTTTTGGCAGGACGGCTGATTACATGGGATAATGTGGTTGCCGCAGTTCCTGCGACGGACGTTGACGGCAGTCCCAACGATATCAGCTACCGCATCGAAAACATCGGTTCGGGTATCATCCACAAGGGTACTGCCAAGACAGATTCAAACTTGGTTGTCGGACCTGCAAACACCATGCCCCGCTTGGTGAAGACCGGCGGCAACGGCACAACGACATTCGATGCAGTGAACTGGGAACCGCCGCAGAACGGCACAGGCCAGTACATTGTCATGACCGTGCGTGCGTGCGATGCCAACGACTGTTCGGCAACCACCCGCGATGTTCAAATCAATGTAACAGGCAGCAACGATGCGCCGGTTCTTGCCACAAC
>RFOM01000225.1 GCA_009926615.1 Pseudomonadota bacterium | reverse complement strand
TCGAATTAAGCCACATGCTCCACCGCTTGTGCGGGCCCCCGTCAATTCCTTTGAGTTTTAGCCTTGCGGCCGTACTCCCCAGGCGGATAACTTAATGCGTGAGCTGCGATACTGCGGGGGTCAATTCCCGCAACATCTAGTTATCATCGTTTACGGCGTGGACTACCAGGGTATCTAATCCTGTTTGCTCCCCACGCTTTCGTTCCTCAGCGTCAGTCTTCGGCCAGGTGATCGCCTTCGCCTCCGGTGTTCCTGCTGATCTCTACGGATGTCACTCCTACACCAGCAATTCCATCACCCTCTCCTCGACTCAAGAAACGCAGTTTCAAGTGCACGTCCCGGGTTAAGCCCGGGGATTTCACACTTGACTTGCATTCCCGCCTACGAACCCTTTACGCCCAGTCATTCCGAACAACGCTTGCACCCTTCGTATTACCGCGGCTGCTGGCACGAAGTTAGCCGGTGCTTCTTCTTTTGGTACCATCAAATGTACGGGATATTAGCCCGCACACCCTTCTTCCCAACCGAAAGAGCTTTACAACCCGAAGGCCTTCATCACTCACGCGGCGTTGCTGCGTCAGGCTTTCGCCCATTGCGCAATATTCCCCACTGCTGCCTCCCGTAGGAGTCTGGACCGTGTCTCAGTTCCAGTGTGGCTGATCGTCCTCTCAGACCAGCTACCCATCTAAGCCTTGGTGGGCTGTTACCCCGCCAACTAGCTAATGGGACATGAGCTCATCTCGTAGCGGAAGGTCTTGCGATCCCCTCCTTTGCAGTTCCCTGCGTATGCGGTATTAGCTACACTTTCGCGTAGTTATCCCCCTCTACGAGGCAGATGACCCATGCATTACTCACCCGTGCGCCACTGGTGTTACCACCCGTTTGACTTGCATGTGTTAGGCACGCCGCCAGCGTTCGTTCTGAGCCAGGATCAAACTCTTAAGTTTAATTTGGCTACATGATTATTAATAAACGTTCATTGACGTTTGTTTGGTTAGACCTCACGCCGGTTGCAAAACTCTCCGCGCGTTGCCGCGCGAATCCTCTCGCCCTTGCGTGCGGCTCTTCCCGCACTCTGTGACTTCTTTCTTCTCTTTTCAAAGAAC
>RFOM01000224.1 GCA_009926615.1 Pseudomonadota bacterium | reverse complement strand
CCGGAGATCTCCGGCTGGGAACAGTTGATTCTTTTCTGATCAGCAAACTGAGCGGCGGCAAATCGTTTGCAACCGATCCGACCAATGCCTCGCGCACGATGCTCTTCAATCTCAACAGCAGAAAATGGGATCCCGAATTGCTTGACCTTTTCGGAGTCTCCGCAGGTTCGCTGCCGGCCGTTACTCCGAGCTGCGGAGAAATCTGCCGCACTGCAAATTTGGGATTTCTGCCCGACAACATTCCTGTCACAGGAATACTCGGCGATCAGCAGGCCGCATTGTTTGGTCAGGGTTGCATCCATTCCGGCGAAACGAAAATCACCTACGGGACAGGTGCATTTCTGATGATGAATACAGGCCGGCAGGCCGTTCCGAGCTCCTCGGGCCTGCTCACCACGGTGGCATTCGGCCACAAGGACGGAACCCTGAGCTACGCGCTTGAAGGTGCAGCCTTTATTGCCGGTGCTGCGGTTCAGTATTTGCGGGATCAGTTCGGCTGGATCAGCTCCGCAGCGGAAGTTGAATCGCTGGCAACGCGCGATGTTCGGGATCCGAATGTTCTCTTCGTACCTGCGTTTGCAGGACTTGGAGCACCGTACTGGAATCCGCATGCAAGGGCGGCACTTTTAGGGTTGTCGCGTGGAACAAGCAGATCCCAAGTGACCCGTGCGGTTCTCGAAAGTATTGCGCTTCAGAATTCGCAACTTCTCGAACTGATGCAAAAAGACTCAGGACAAACAATCAAAAAAGTCGGAGTCGACGGCGGGGCTGCGCAGAACAATACACTGATGCAATTTCAGGCCGACAGTCTGCAAACTCAGCTGGTCAGACCGACGAATTTCGAGACCACCGCCCGCGGTGCGGCCGCCGCAGCTCTGCTCGGACTGCGGCCTGATGCGCAACTGCCCCGACTTGTCGAGGAACGGGTTTTTAAACCGGAAATGGCGAAGCCGGAGGCTTCCGAAATGAACAGACGCTGGCAGGCTGCGGCGCTATGCGTGAATGCGTTCCACGCAGGATGACCGCAAACTTTTCACGAAGGCCGGCCGGCACGGACGTGCCGGCGCGCGTTTTACTCGTCGATAATCTGAAGAATGTAGCGCTTGTTAAGCTT
>RFOM01000223.1 GCA_009926615.1 Pseudomonadota bacterium | reverse complement strand
GCGTGCTTGTGACTCCGGCGGCGGGCTTTGCGTGCTTGTGACTCCGGCGGCGGCGGCGGCGGCGGAGCTCGAGGTCGTCGAGGTCGTCGAGGTGGGCGCGGAGGCCGGGCACTAGGTGTGTGTTGCCGTGAGTCGCGCGCGTTGCGAGTGTCATTTGTGCGCGCCACTTCGTGGACATGGAGTATAAAAGAGAGATTTTTGCAGGAACAAATGCAAGAGGGGGATAAACAAGAACAGGGGGATAAACAAGAACGTCCTTGGTACAAACGCAAACGCTTTTGGTTCTGTTCGGTGTTGGTGATGGAGATCATCTACTTCGCGGTGCATACTGGTCTTCTTGTGCTGTCTCAGTATACTGGGTTCCAAAGCAAATGGGGCTTTAACAGGACCATGGAGTGGGACAATTATCTGTGTCAGAACGGGCGATTGACACAATTGCTCGTTGACCAGGGATTCATCGCACAAGGTCTCAACACCAATGTCGAGTTACCTTTCCGCAGGGCAATGAACGCCGTCAACCTCAAGCAGTGTAAGATAGGGATGTTGGTAGATTTCCTACTTGTGAAATTGTACAACTGTTTAATGTGGGCGATAGACTCTACTGTGGGCCCATATCTCAAGTGGTTCCCAACGCTTTCGAATTTCTGTAGGTTGATGGGAGTGCTTCAGGTGTTGTTAGAACTAGATGCCTCGATGCGAAAGTTGCTACTGCAAATGCTATTGATAGTGCCATTCTACATAATGTGGCGTCACCGGTGTGGCTTGGTCCAAGGCGTCAAAGTAATGTTGCTCGCAGTCTTAGGAACCATCAAAGCAACGTTGCTCTCAGTCTTAAAAAAGATCACAGCAAAGTTGGTCGCAATCTGCGCCAAACTGCAAGATGTGTCCGGTGTTAGTTTGTGGTTAGCTGTAACGAAGGCGTGCAACGTCCCATGGTACATCTGCTTTGTGATGTTGATCGCCGCCTACTATGGTTGGCACGAGGGTGGCCTTCTAGGCTCTCTGAAGAACGCCGGCACAATTTTTGTCGTTGGGGTCATTGGCTTTAATATTGGAAGCGGATTTTGAGTGTGCTCCCAGCGGTGTACGCGGCCTGCGGCGGCGGCCGGAGGCCGCGGCCTCCG
>RFOM01000222.1 GCA_009926615.1 Pseudomonadota bacterium | reverse complement strand
AATTTTCTTCAGAAATTCGAGTCTTTCAGTTTCCCGACCTTCAAAAAGCGTTCTGAATTCATTTGCTTTTTTGGCGCAAAAATCCTGTGTTTCGCGGGACAAGGCAACATTGCGAACGGGCGGCCTTTTGGGCGGAATCGCCAAAGTCCCGTTTCGAAATTTCGGTGTGCCCTGTTTGGTCAGAACAATCGGAAGACTCGGGTCAATGGATTCGAAAAACTGCGGATCCAAGCCTTGCAGAGTGTCGAATTGCTCCAACTGGACTGCTGCCCGAATGGCATCAGGAGATTTGATTGCCGATTTGGGGTAGTAGTTGTAGTCCTCGCAAACTCCACGGACCAGAGCATCCTTGAACTGAGCGTATGTCCCAAGGTCTGCCGGCTGGGATTGAATCTTGAGAAAAGCCTTTTTTATAATTGGCTCTATTCCCTCGAGAGGGCTGAGGATGTACTCGTTGACCGGTGTTATGACGGCAATATTCTTTCGCCTGCGTTCGACCTCTGAAGCGAGTATTTTACCGTACTCGTGCAAAAAATTGGTTTGACTCAGGACACCGCTGTTGCAGCTCTGCACAAAAACAATAATTTCGTCGGCGTTGAGATCGGCAATCAGTCCGGCGAGATCCGCGCCGGTCAGAAACTCTTGGGGAATTCTGTTCTCAAGCTTTCCCGCATTGACCATGAATATGTAGTCTTCAGGAAGATTTGTGACAGCTGCACGACTGAGTCCGTGACCGGTCAAACCGAGTACGAGCATCGTCGGGGCCTGCGGAAATTCCTCTTTATACACGCTGATTTCGTTTCTGAGAGCCGCAAACTCCCTGATGATTGCAGCTTTGGAAGGCTTCCACCCTGAGCTGTCAGTCAGTTGAAAACCGGCTTTGTAACTTCCGCCGCTTTCATTCAGGAATGTTTGCCGGAGTGTTTCGGACAAGAGGTCTGCATATTTTTTTTCAACCCCTGCACCAATCGTCAGAGTGGCAATCCACTTCCCTGCATATGAACCTTTGACCGTGATGGACTGTTCCGAGGCACTTTGTTTTTGTGCCGGTTTGCATGCAGCCATGCCAGCCGTCCCGGCCGGAAAAATGATTGCCCAAACGATCCAACTCTGCATTTGTCTCTCCGTGATCCG
>RFOM01000221.1 GCA_009926615.1 Pseudomonadota bacterium | reverse complement strand
CTCTATTGTGATTTTTGACCAAAAAAATTACACACAGGAGACTTTATGCCCAAAGGCTATCATCATCTAACCTATATTCAAAGATCTCAAATCGCTATTTTAAAAGATAGAGGAGATTCACTTAACAAAATAGCAAAAGCTTTAAAAGTACATCACACTACTATTGGAAGGGAACTAAAAAGAAATTCTGAAGGGATAGAATATAAATATGAGGAAGCAGAAGCAAAAACAATCCTCAGAAGACCTGCTCGCACAAATAGAAAAATGACTTCTAGATTGGTTGTGATTGTTAGAGAAAAACTGAAACAGCAATGGAGCCCTGTGCAAATATCAGGATGGTTAAAACGGCAAGAAAAAGAATATGTCAGTCACGAAACCATTTATAAATACATTTGGAAGGATAAACAACAAGGAGGAAGTCTATACAAAGAACTTCGTCATCAAGGAAAAAAATACAACAAGAGAAGTAAAGGAACTGCAGGAAGAGGGTGCATTATAGGGCGTGTAGATATTGATAAAAGACCTCCTATAGTAGAGGAGAAAACCCGTTTAGGTGATTGGGAATTAGATACGATTATTGGAGCAGGACGGCAAGAAGCTATTGTGTCCATGGTAGAAAGAGCTTCCAAATTAACTCGTTTAGTTAAAGTAAATCGTAAAACAGCTGAAGAAGTCTCCCAAGCGCTACTGAGTAGTCTAGAACCTATGAAGGCATTTGTACGCACACTCACAGCAGATAACGGTTTAGAATTTGCATATCACCAAAAAGTGAGTCGTAGACTTGATGCCGAGTTTTACTTTGCTAAGCCCTATCATTCATGGGAACGAGGGCTTAATGAACACACTAATGGTCTTGTAAGGCAATATTTTCCTAAAAAAACACATTTTGAAGGTATTACTGATGATGATATTAAAAGAGTGGAATTATTACTTAACAATAGGCCTAGAAAGGTTCTTAATTTTGAAACCCCTATTGAAAGGTTTGAGAAGCTATCCAAAGATGTGGTATACTCAGGGCGCACTAGAGGTTATTTAAATAAATCTGTTTATGGTTCTTGTGCACTTCACGCTTGAAAGGGCCCTTACAAAGATCTCTATGAGAAAGGCGGAGAACTAGCTCTTCAAGATGTATCAAGAAAAAAGCCTTGTCCTAAAAATCGAGTAGAAGAA
>RFOM01000023.1 GCA_009926615.1 Pseudomonadota bacterium | reverse complement strand
CAGTGCCATGTACCAGCTCAGCAGTGCCTTAATGTCAGATGACCCGAAGGGAATTTTGATGTTGTTTTCGCCCGTGACCGTGACCGGCTCAGGCTCGTTGAATTCAAGTGATGCAGGAGCCCATCCGTGGCAAAGCCCTTCCCAAGCTGCAGCGGCAGGGGAGGTTCTCCGGCGTTCGGACTGAACAGTCGGAAAGTCAAAACGGCCCATGAAAATATCCAGCTTCTCGGCCGGAGACAGCTTCGAAAGTTGTTCCGCCGAAAATCCTGTCACTGTCGGTCGGGCAGGAACCTGATAGCCGAAAGGCGGGGACAAAGGAGACAACCAGCGGAATGCAATTCCGGCACGTTGTGAAGCCCAATAGGAATCCGACCATGGAATTTTGTGCTTTGGAAAGATTGTCAAAACGAGTTTCGAAGTCGCGGCCGAATCTTGAAGGTTGGTTGATGACGTCCCAAGCCTCGTAAATTTTTGAGTCCCGCGATTTTTCCGGTGAAGAACCCGAACATGCGGACACGCATGTCAGAAAGCAGAAAAGAATTTGCCTGACGTGCACTTTTCGGACGGAAATAAGCTTGGAGCGTGCAACACTTTTTGCGTTTGCCGAGGTCGAAGGTGAAGACATTTTTCTTTCCCCCCGAATATGACGGAGGGAAAGTAAATTCTTGCCTCCGCTCAGTGAAGGCTAATCTGAACAGGCTTTTCCGTCGAACCGATGATGTTTGCAATTTGCTCAGTGTTGGCGGCCTGCTTCTCCGCTTCAAGCAGCTTGACGCGCGACTGGCACAGGCGCTCGAAAGCCTCGACCGCACTCCGGTGATCCAGATAGGCATCATAGGGCGAGTCATAGGGGCTGAAATATTTATGAACGTCACCGTCATGTGAATATTTGATGCACATGTAATAAAAATGGTCGCTTGTCTGGAGTTTTCTCCACTGTTCTGTGATTTCCGGCTCATTGATTCGGGTGACAACAGATTCAAGACTCATCACCCGCTCCAAAGCCTCTTCCTGCAAAGGATTGCTCAGCCATGCCGACAAATCTCTTTCGGTGTCAGCCCAGCTTGTAGGAACCGGAACGGCCATGGCGCTGCGCGCCTGCATGCAAAGAGCATCTTCAACGCCCGCAAAATGCAGATTCGGGTGGGAAATGACGCGATGAACTAGATCTTCGAAAAAGTGGAATATTCCTGAATCAGCCCACTGATGTTCTCCGAATGTTTCGTAGTCCATGAACAGTCCGACAAATTCATGCTGACCGTCGAGCAACGATTCGAGCCAGCGTATGTAAGTTTCTGCCGTCAACGGCCAGCTCGCCCAGTTTCGGTCGGAGAAACGAAAGGCCATGTCATCCGAGAGCTTGTAGCTCTTTGGCAGAAGTTTGAGATTGGGACGTGACGGATGGTGAAAGAGATGATGGGCATTCCAGCCATGGGGCAGCCACGGATCCCAGCCTTCCAGCAGACAGCCTTCGAAACCGAGATCCGAGACCATGCTGCCGATTGCGTCCGAGTAAATGAGTTCCGTGTTTCTGAAAACCCGCGGAGTTTTTCCGAACAGGCGCTTCAGAGTCTTCATTTGCGCAGCGACCTGACTTGCAAATTCCGACGGCGATTTCAAAGCTGCGAGCGAGTGATGGGAAGTCTCGCAGATGATGTGTGCGTTGGGAAGTCTTGAGATAAATGAGTAGAGGCCCATAAGGTCCGGATCATACTCGGCACATTGGGTCAGAAAAGTTCCGCTGAAAGAAAAAGAGACTTTGAAGTCATTGGGATATTTGAGCAGAAGATGTTCAAGCAGCTTGCCCATGGGCCAGTAGCATTTTTGCGCTACCTTGTGAAACACGGATCTGTTTTTTTCATCGCTGAAGAGCGAAGGTCCGTTTCCGTTTTCATCCAGCCGCACGGCACGCAAACGATAGGGTTGATGAACCTGAAAATAAAAAGAGAGAGCAACCATTGCAGCATCCCCGCTCACGACGTTTGAAGTTTGCGGGAGTGTATCTTTAATTCTTTCAAAGCAACACCGTCCGGCCGTCATCTTGGGTAAAACAAAGATTGGAGCCGAACTTGACAAAGAGCCGGCTTTCGCCGGCCTGTCCGCGTCATGGCAGGGGCGCGTCAATAAGTCTCTGAATATTCAGAATTCCGGCACCGTGTTTGTTCCGATCCCAGTCCTCAGGAACGTCCATGGCGAATCGTGTTGCCGTATGGCTGAAAATTTTGCTGATGTTTTTAAGACCATAGCGACTGATCAGACTGGCGCGGTTGTGGCTCTGAAGCCAAAGAGCAGCGGCTGCGGCGGTATAGGCAGTCGAATAACTTGTTCCGCTTGCACTGACCATTGATTCCGCAAAGGTCAGCATTTCGCCGCTTCGTCCGACGAGACCTGTCAGTGTGTCTTTGAAGTTCGCCGGTGAAGTGCCGGAACTGACCTTTTTTGCACGAATGTGACAAATATTTTCACCGGGTGCTGCCCACGCAATATGTTTGCCCGTGAATCCGTCTTTCCACGGTTTTCCGCTTTTCGAAGATGCTGTGACGGCAATGACACCGTCCAGCCGAGCAGGCAGTGGAATTAAATTGACCGGAAAGGTCTGACCTGCGGCAGCGATGATGATTATTCCCCGATCGAGAGCTTTTTGAACTGTGGTCTGCAGAATTCGCTCTGTATCAAAAAGGGCTCCCAGACTCACGGAAATAATATCTGCGCCCTGTTCGATAGCCGTATCAATGCCGGCAGCGAGATTTTTGATGTCGGCCGTACCGCCGGTCGGCATGTGTCCGACCATAATGACGCTGTCGGTGACTTTAATGGGCAACAATCGAATCCAAGGTGCAACCCCGCGGAAGGATGAAACGCCGCGGCTTCGGGAGTCTGTCCATCCGACGAGCAGACTGGCCGTTGAAGTCCCGTGACCGAAACTCGGAGCTTTGGGATCATTATCCCAAGGTTCCGTGTCGGGTTGGACAAAATTAAAATTGGTCAGTCTGTTGTTTTCGTCCGGCAGCTGAAGCCCTGACATTCCTGCAGACAGTTTGTAAGTTTGCGTGAGCGACGGAAGCGGAATGATTCCGGTGTCCAGTTGAGCGACTGTTATTCTTTCACCGGGCTTGGCTATTCCTTTGTTCCTCAGCAGTTCCCAAGCTGCGGCGACGTGCATCTGATTCATCGGCCAATCACAGTCATCCGCATGCGTAACGGGGGTTTCGTTTCCTGAAAATGCGTTCTCCGGAACATTGAAACCGTGACCGGCAACAAACGAGGCGGAATAAAAAAGAAGGCAAAGATCGAAGAACTTTCTCACGGGTTACCTCCTTTCAAAAAAAAATTATAAAAGTGAGGCGAGGGAGGAGACGCTTTACCGGTCTCCTCCTGAAAAGGCAGGCGCACGCACGGCGGGACGTTGTCTGCCTTTACTGCTTTTGCTCTCAAGGAAAACAGAGCAATTCAGCACGACAACGCAGGCGGTATGACAAGCAAAGCCTATATTAAATTTTGTGAATGGAGTTCTGCCGATTTTCTTATTCAGGTAATAAAAAGGCTCAGCGGGCGCTGAGCCATTGCCCGACGGCGAGGTGGCACTCATTCAAATGTTCGAGCAGGTCAGTCCGGCAGGATTCCGGTATTTCAGAACCTTCGGTTTTGGTTCTGAGTTCCAGATTTTCGCAATAAGCAGCCAAGCGGGCTGCCCCGAGATTGGCAGCCGAGCCTTTCAGCCGGTGCGCCAGCCGTGCGGCCGCCTTGCGGTTGCCGGCCTCAATCGCCGTGCTCAGTTCTTCGACGATCGCGGGCGTGGTCGTTTTAAATATTTCAAACAACTCCCCGACGAGGTTGCACCCCTCATCCGACAGTTCAGAAAGCATGGCCAGCTGTTCGTGATTCAAAACCGGAAGGCCGGAGAAGTTTTTTGATGCTGAATTATAGTCCAAGTTGTGTCCTGCCTGCGCGGATTGTTTGACTGGCGGGGAAGACCTTACAAAGCACTCAGCATGGGAGTGACGTTGGTCTGGACATCCAGACTCAGACCTGCTCCGTAAACAGATTGAATCTTTACGTTCAGGGATACGCCCTCGAGAGCGCGTCTGAGTTCAAAAAGTTTCCGGTAAAAAGCGTTGTCGCTGACCCTCACAGGACCCCATGCTTCACGCTTGAGAGTCTCCTTGGGAACAACAGTTCCTTTGGCCTTGATCAGCTGAGCGAGAAGAAGTGTTTCGACCGGTGCAAGGAACTGTCGTCCGTTGGGACCTGTGACCACACGGTGAGCGGTGTCGAGGCTGACATCGCCTGCCGCCAGCGCGCTTTTGGCTGCGCGATCCTGCAGATGAGTGAGCCGTGCCTGAAAACGTGCCTGAACTTCGCGGGGTTTGATGGGCTTCAAAAGAAAATCGTCAGCACCTTTCCGGAATGCATCGACCAGCAAGTCGTCGGCGTGGTCGCCCGTAATGACGATGATCGGACTGTAGGGCCAGCGGGCTCTGAGCTGCGGAACAATGTCGAGTCCGGATTGATCGTTGGCAAGATGAATATCCACAAAAACTGCCAGAGGTTCAGTGTTGGGAATTCGGGAGGTGAACTCGGTGATTGTCGGAAAGGTCACTGAACGCAGGGAAAGTGATTTCTCGATAATTTTGGAAACCATTGGATCGTCATCCAAGGTGATCACGTATTGGTTGCCTGCAAGAGTTTGCATTTTTCCTCCTTCATTGACCGATGGCAATTAGAAAAACTTGAATCCTTGGAGGTTTTTTAAAGGATTGTTTCCAAAACGCCAGAATCGCCGGCGACGCTTACTGAATTGTAAGAACTTCGGCAAGAAAAGTGAAAATTAAACGGAATTATGGTGGGTTATGAGCCGTCGGCTCAGTTGTCGTCGGCTTCTTTGCTGAGAAACGATTTGGCGGAAGCCAGATTCCGGCGGTTGCGCAGAACGGCATTGAGTATGTTTCCGCGGCCGTCGAGCGAGCGGTACATATACTTCCATTCGCCGTTGACTTTCACATATGACTCTTCGATGTTTGTCTCTCTGCGCGGAGATTTTTTTCCGGTTTTCGGTTTTCTGGAGACCACGTCGCCGAATTTCTGAACCCACTCAAAAACTGTTTTGTGAGAAACCTCGACACCGTGCTGCATCAGTTTCTCGGAGACCGCGCGGTAAGTCAGATTGTCTCTCTGATACCAGACAACGGCCAGCTCGATGACTTCCCACGGATAGCGGTGCTGTTTGTCGATTCTTTCGGTCATGTCGATCGTCCTTTTCTGAATTTTTCCATCAAAGAACACTTCCTGCTTTTCGAATCCTGCACGGCAAAATTAAGCTCTTTTTTTTGTATTGATTTCAGGCTGTTGAAAATAACCAACCATAACCGACCGATGACCCCTTTCGGCACGGATGCAAGTGCGACGGTTTGACACTCCGCATCTCTCTCCGATGCTGTAGTCTTGAAGCACGCAATCGGGGAGCACGGCGGATGTTGATTCGTAAAACGCAAAAGTTTTGGCTTGCGATGGTCGCATCGTTTTGCGCCCAAAACATGGCTTTTGCAGTTGAAGGAAATCAGCCGAAGCAATTGAAAGCCGATCAGCGTGCCAACCGCACCGGCAAGGACAACAATCTGCGGGCGGCTCAGCTCATTTCTTCGGCCTCAGCCGCTGTCAAATCCGGAAATTTTTCAATCGCGCGGCAAAAACTGTCTGAATCCCGTGCACTGAGTTCAGATCCTTTGATTTCGACAGTGTGGAACAGTGTTTCTTCTGAATTGTCAGAAGCCGAAGGACGCTGGGCAGATGCAGGTTTTTTTGCCGAAAGGGCAACCCGTGACATCGAGACCGCAATTGATGTTTATGACAGGCGCAACGGCAATTTGCTCTGGAATCCGGCTGTCCGCGAACTGGTCTTCCGCGCTGTAAATGGTTTTTTGCTCGCAGGACTTCCACTCGAATCATTGGCGATGTTCGAACGGTACAGAGCGGAGATTGGCAAAGAGTTTTTGAACGGAGCAGAGGGACTAGCGCTCAAACGTTTGTCCGACGAGCTCAGACGGGTTGACAGACTTCCGGATGCACTGACTGTCGAAAATGTGTTGTTTCGCTTTTATCCTTTCGTTGCGAAAGAGTTGATTGGCAAATTGACTCCGGATTTGGTGTGCAGGCTCGATGCCGATGCAGAAGGTAAATCAGATGCGCGCAGTCGTGCGACAATGCTTATTCAGAGATTCGGTTCCAGACCCGATTTGACGGGATATGCGCAGGCTCTCGCCGGTGTGCCCGAAGCGCTCTTGATTTCACGTCAAAATCCGGATTCACTTTCTTTTCAGGTTCGCAGTGATTTGCTTGATACGGTTGAGTGGCTGCAGTCCGTCCGCGATTACCGGACAGCTCTCGAGATCACATCCGGATTGGTTAATTCCCGTAATTTCGAGGCACCGTTTACGAAAGAGCGTCTGATCATGGTTCATGCCCGAAATTTGAACGGGGTGCACCGGCCTGTGGAAGCGGCACAGCTGTACAAAGACATCATTCAGGGATTTCCTCAGACAGAATCAGCCAACACGGCGCGTCCCAGATACGTTATGTCGCTCCACTATGCGGGGCGCTATGAGGATGTTGCGCGTGAAGCAGGTCAACTTTCAGGAGTTATGCGTCAGCGTGACGTGTTGTGGCGAACTTTTTGGGCGCATTACCTCAGTAAAAATTATTCATCCGCGTTGAATTCGACGACCCGCGAAAGCGGGCAGGAACAGCGTGCGCGCTTTCAGTATTGGCGTGGACGTGCTCATGAGCAGGGTGGCCGCAAACAGCAGGCCGTCGAGATTTTCAAGTCGATTGCCGGCATGGACGGCTCGAATCATTATGCTCTGTTTGCCGATTGGCGAATGCAAAAGGGAAGTCCGAAATTGCCCGCACCCAAGAGCAGCAACATCGCACTCAAGGCTAAACCATTGTCCCGCAATGCCGACAGCGCAAAGTACATTGCAATGCTCAGGAGCAAGCCGCGCGTTGAGAGCAGATACGAGTATTTGAATTTACTCGCGGAAGCCGGATACGGAGAAACGATAAAGGCACCGTTAAGAAAAAAATTGCAGACTCTTTCGGGATCCGGAACCCCGCTGGCCGAGTTTCTTGTTCAGGCAGGTGATGCCCACGCCGCGGTTCAGTTTGCTTTGGGACAGCGAAAGGGCAGCTCGCGAATTCCGATTGGCAAAACATCGGAGTGGAAAAATTTCGTCGCCAAAAATTCTCAAAGTCTGAGTCTTCTTTATCCGGTGCCCTACCGACAATTGGTCGCCGACGCAGCAGAGAGCTTCGGTGTGAGCCCGTGGCTTGTTTTGTCGATCATGAGAGCCGAGTCATCCTTTCAGCCGCAGGTTGTGAGCAATGTCGGCGCGCGCGGTCTTATGCAGATCATGCCTTCAACCGGAGAACGGATTGCGGAATTTCTGGACTATCCTGATTTTGAACCGAGTCACCTTGACCGGCCGGAAGTGAGCATTGCTTTCGGGGCTTGGTATCTTGCACGGCTGATGGATTATTATCAGGGTGAGCTGACTCTTGCGATCGCGGCGTACAATGCCGGACCCGAAGCTGTGGATCGCTGGCTCAAGAGAAACGGTGAAATGATTCTGGATGAGTTTCTTGAAGATATTCCCTTTGACCAGACACGAAAATATGTAGCCACCGTTCTGACCAATATGGAGATTTACACGCGGCTGCACTCAAAAGGGCAATCGGGTGTAACAGTTGATCTCTCTTCTCGCCTGCCAACTCCCCGAAACGAAATGGAAATGTTCTGATATAAGATTCCCTTTCCTTTTGACTCATGCTGTTTTATACGACCGAGGCCCGCACTGAGGGCCTTGTTTTTTTTAGACAAAGTAGGAGATTTGGTGTGTTCAACCTGTACTCCCGCACCGTTTGGCTTAATTCCGACGGAAATGCTCATTCACACTCATCAACAAACGAGGACGTGATTTTGCGCCTGAGCGGGGTGGAGAAGGTTTACCCCAACGGGACCCGTGCACTTAAGGGGGTCAGTTTTGATGTGCCCCGCGGAAGTTTTCTTGCCGTCATCGGCCTGTCGGGTTCCGGCAAATCAACAATGTTGCGCTGCATCAACCGCATTCATGAACCCACCGGCGGTGAGATTGTTTTTAACGGTCAGAGCATGAGACAGCTCTCAGCCCGCGACCTGTGTCGTGTGCGGCAGAACATCGGCATGGTTTTTCAACATTTTAATCTTATCAAACGCAGAGATGTTTTAACCAACGTCCTTTCGGGCCGGCTTGGACAAATGTCGGAGATGCCGTTCGGCGGGATTTTCAGAAAGTGGCCCAAGGAGTGGATCGATGAAGCTCAGGAGGCACTCAAGCTTGTAGGAATCCCCGACAAGGCTTTTGTCAGGGCAGACGGCTTGTCCGGCGGACAGCAGCAACGCGTCGCGATTGCGAGAACTTTGATGCAGAAACCGCAGCTCCTGCTCGCCGACGAGCCGGTGGCTTCACTCGATCCTGCAACGAGTAATTCGGTGATGCAGTATCTGAAGCTTCTCAATGAAAAACATGGCGTCACGGTGATCTGCAATCTTCACTTTTTGAGTCTCGTCCGCGAATATGCCACGCATGTGGTTGCGTTGCGGGGCGGTGAAAAAGTTTTTGAAGGCAAACCGCAGGACATCACCGAGCAGTGGTTCAAAGACATTTACGGTGAGCAAGCCAAGGAAGTGGAGATTCACTGATGCGTATTCCTTCATTTGTTCCGATGATCGAAAGTGAAAGACGCACACGCGAGTGGTCAGGATTTATCATCGAAATCCTTGTATGGGGTTATATCGCGCTGGTGGCTGCGCGGATCGTTTGGTGGAATATGATTCTTCCCTTCGTTGAAGGATTTGCCATTGATGATTCTCCGCGGGCTTGGGCTGCATCAATTGTTTCGGCCTTGAATTATGACAGCAGATATTCTGAATTCAGCTGGACGGCTGCGGGTCTTGTGTTTGCAGCAGGAGCGGCTGCCGGAATCGGATTCGGACTCACAGGAAGAGGATTCGGGCCTTGGGTCGCAAGTTTATCCAAACTGCAGGTCAACAATCCTGAAGACAGTATCCGAATCCGCAATCATTGGTCGCTCGCGCGCAAAGAAGGCTGGCTTGTTCTTGCCCTGACGATTCTTACGGGCTGGGTGCTGACACGCGTCGAACTCGGCAAAATGGTCGAACTCGTCGGATTGCAAAGTTTCGGCCGGCTTGTTTTGCAGCTTGCCTGCGGTTTGCCCGTGATCGGTATGCCGCTTTCGGCCGGACTTGAATTTGTGCTCAACGGACTCGTCAGCCTGACCAATGCGACCAACGCATTGATCGGTTCAGCCGGCGAAGCTCTGCCGCTCTTCAATCTTGAATGCGTGCCGTCGGATGCATCCTACTACGGTAACGCCGTCTCCAAACTGCTCGAGAGTGTTTACCTTGCTTTTATGGCAACTTTCTTTGCCGTGCCGGTGGCTTTTGTTCTTGCTTTTTTCGGAGCCCGCAATCTCACACGGCATTCTTTTGCCACACGTCTCGCCTACACGGTGGTCAGACTTTACATCAATGTGACGCGTTCCATTGAACCGATCATCTGGGCCATTCTGTTTTCAGTGTGGATTGGAATCGGTCCGTTTGCGGGCGCGCTTGCACTCATGGTTCACAGTATTTCCAGTTTGGTCAAACAGTATTCCGAAGCCATCGAGGGTGTAGACGAAGGTCCGATTGAGGCACTCGAAGCCACGGGCGCAAGTCACATTGCAGTTGCGTGGTTTGCGGTTGTTCCGCAAGTGGTGATGCCCTATCTGGCGTTTACGATTTATCGCTGGGACATCAATGTCCGCATGGCAACAATTATTGGTCTGGTCGGCGGCGGCGGAATCGGCGGACTATTGATTCAGGAACAGGGTCTTGCTCACTGGACGCAGGTCGGCACGCTCGCAGCGCTCATCTTTTTCGTCGTTTGGACGATGGACTTCCTGTCAGCCAAAGTGCGCGAGGCCATTCAATAGCATTCGGCGGGTTTTTTAATGATTCGGGTCAGACAGCTCGGCCTCATCAGATACAGCGAGGCTCTTTCGCTCATGGAGCAAGCTCACGCGGAGCTTGCTGCAAATCCTGATGCACTAGAAACTCTCCTCATTGTTGAACATCCTCCGGTTGTGACGATGGGGTTGCGCGAGCGTACGACTGATCTTGTCACTTCGGAATCTCAGCTGGACACAATGGGAATCGATTTTCGCCGGATTGATCGGGGCGGAAGTGTGACCGTTCATGAACCCGGACAGCTGGTGCTGTATCCTTTGATTCGCGTTGATGCGCGGTTTGTGACTGTGCGAAAACTTGTATGGGCACTGGAAGAAATTATGATTCGCGAATGCGCCCGCTGGGGATTGGAAGCTGCCAGAGACGATATAAATCCGGGTGTATGGGTGGGCCGCAATAAAATCGGTGCGGTGGGTGTCCGCGTGTCCAATCACGTCAGCAAACACGGCCTTGCGATCAACGTCCAAAATAATCTTGAAACCTTCGGGCACATTATTCCCTGCGGAATTCAAGGACGTGGCGTGACTTCTCTGCAAAGGGCTTCGTCTCATTCCGGAAATGAAAATCTGCCGCTCATCGGTGAAAGAATGGCGGCAGACTTCATTAAAATGATCGAGGATTTCAGATGTCCGCCGGTTGCGGTTCAGGAGCCTTGTACTCGTACAGTCGTTGCTCCACTTTAATTCCGTCCCACTTGTAAAATTCTTTTTCGAATTTCTTGCCGTCCGATCCGTCGTCGTTTTTCGAAGGCATTTTGATTTTCGCAAAGCCGACCAGCTTTCCGCTGAATCCGGCAAAAACGTTGTCAATCGTGGCTTCTTTGAGGTCTACAAATTTGGGGAACGAGATTGCCGCTGTTCCGGCAATTTTGAGCGTGTTGTCGGTCAGGTTTATAGCTCCTTCAAAACCTGCTTCGCCGATGTTGGTCGGAGTCGTCATCGCACTTGCGTAGCCGTCGACGATGACCTGAGGTTTAAAGTTGAGCGAAAGCTGCGGCGAGGTTCTGTTGCCGGAGGCCGGTCCAAGGTCCAGATCCAGATTAACGCCGCCCCGTATGCCGACTTTTGCCTCGATACTGCCGGGGCCGACAGGAATAGTTATGCTTTTGAGCGGCACGTCAAAGGCGGTTTTCCAGACCCGCGCTTCCTGAGCGTCGCCGCGACCGTGTCTGAAGATTTGTCGTCCGTTGACATAGACCTGCGTTTCACGGAATTCCTCACCCGAAGCGTCGCGTCCGACACTTTGCACGAACTGTGCAATCGAAGGAGACTGCGCATCGAAAAGTCGTCCGGAGACTGTGTGGGTTGTTGTTCTGGCAAAAGAACTGTCAGTTCCTCCCGCAGTTTTTGACTGAACCACTCGGCCTGCAGATTTTACGGCTGCGAAATCGTGATTGATTTCGTGCGACCACTGCGTATCGGTTGCCGGCAGACCGCTTGATGGCTGCGGATTCTGCGTCGAAAATTGAGGTGCCCGTAACGTCGAACGCGCGACAGTGCCGAGGTCCGACTCGCCTGTGCGCAACGTTTGACCGTAGGATGCGAGATCCCGTTCGATGAAATTTAATTCTTTCAGATATGTATAAGCATTCACTGCACGGCCGTCGTCGAGAATTATGGTCGCTCCTGCGTTCGGTGCCTGTCCGGTGATTTCCCGAAAGCTGAACGGCACATAACGGATTGAATCCCGTCCTTTGAATTGAATCTTGTCCAACGCTTTACTGCTCGGGCGTGGCATTGATTGCGGATTTGCTTCAGCCTGAAAGGAGTTCGTCGCAATGAGGAAAACGAGTCCTGCGCTGGTTGCTGCCGCTTTGGGGAAATACATGGCTGCTCCTCCCGTGTGACAAAAATATTCACAAATTCAAATACCTATGGCACTTCTGGAGGGAGCTTACTGTTTCATTCGAACTGTGGCAACCTGAGGCCTCTTAAATTGTAAGAGTTTTGCCGGAGATTAGAGGGGATCGGCTCCAATGGCTCCAATCAACAGGCAGCAGGGCCGGATCGGCCGTCAGCAAAGCAGATGGATTCTGCCGTTGTTGATCTTTTCTGTTTTTGCAATTTTGACCGCTGTGCTCACGCGCAGTCCGAAGGATTCAACCGAAGCTGCGCGTCAAGGGAAGACTGATGCCGCACCGGACAGGGAGAGGGCGCAGAGGGTTGCGCCGGTTGGGTCCGTGATTTCATCAACGGTTGAACAAAATTCGATATCCGCCGTCCGAAAAAAGAATGCGGCGGCTTTGCCTGCCGAATTGCAGTTCGATGCTGCCGAACTTGCACAGAAGGTGAGTTCTTCCAATGTGACGGAGCGAAACCGTGCACTTGACCAATTTAAAAATAAACTGATGGCACTCGGTGCTTTGGATCCGCGGCTTGATTCACTTGCCGTACTTTTGAGAGAAATTGCTCCCGAGAGCGATGCCTTCGCAGCATTGGCTGCCGCCGCAGGTGCAGTTCCTGTGCAGGCGGTTCAAAATGTTTTTATAGATTTGCTGAATGAGCGTCCTGCGGACTGGAGGATGTTTTCTGCCATGGTTCCTGTTCTTGGGGGTGTTGCTTATCCTCTTCAGGAAACATTGGACTACCTGACCGCAACGGCCCGCGATGCACAGGGAGATTTTTCTTCAACGGCTGCGCTCGCGCTGGGGAGCAGCGCTTATACTTTGTCGAAAACCCAACCTGATCGCAGCGACAAGCTTGTCTCCAATTACTCAGGTGTGCTTGCAGACCGCAATTCGGGAATCGAAGAAATTAAAATGGCTCTTGCAGTCCTCGGTAATTCAGGACTTCCGTCTGCGGCAGAGCCTGTTCTTGCGATGACAAAACATCAGCGTCATGATGTTCGCGCCGAAGCTGTTATGGCCCTGCGTTTTATCGGCAGTGACAATGCTGAAAAACGGCTTCTGGAGATATTGAACAGCGAAGAGAATGCCGAAGTCAGAGTGCGGGTCATGGATTCCCTTGTGCATCGGCCGCTGAGTGAGGCTGTGTTGAACGCGGCGCGCAAAATTCTTTCAAACAACAAAGAGGAATCATCTTTGATTCGCAGCAGAGCTCTTGAATTGCTGATGCACTTTCACTTCAGTGACGTGCAATCAAAAGAAACCCGAATCTGGCTGCTTGGACTTGCGGAAAAAGAAAATGACATGAATTTAAAAAAGGCACTGCTGAACTCAGCCCAAAGTCTGCTGAATTAGTCAAAAGCGTTTTCCGGCGCATGCATTCCTGAAATCCGGACAATCGGCCCGTTCCGGCGTCGCGCAGAAATCTTTGCTTGTCTTTAAATCGCGGAAGATGAGCTCAATTCAGTCTTCGAATTTTGGCAGTTCAGAGCGTATTCCGTGGTGTACGGACCGCTCTCCAATCCAAGTGCCGCTTGTGTCAGCCGTGTTCCTGAAGTCAAAGGGCAGAACCCAAAGCGGGATATTGTTCCGTTCGGCAATCTCAATGCATCTGGGCTGAAGAACCTGCGCTCCTGCGCGGGTGATTTGCAAGGCTTCGGCAAAACTCAGGTGTGCGAATTTTTGGGCGTCCGGATGCTGTTTCGGATCCTTGCTGAAAATGCCCTGCACATCTTTGAAAAACTCAACGTGGCGGGCCTGCAGTGCTGCTGCAAGTGCGACTGCCGTGGTGTCCGAACCTCCGCGTCCGAGGGTGGTAATGTCGCCCGACTTGAGGCTCATGCCCTGAAAGCCCGCGACAATAGCGATTTTTCCCTCTCCGAGACATTTGATGATTCTCTGCGGCCGGACTTCAATAATTCGTGCGTCTGCATGTTCGGTGCTTGTAATGATGCCGCTCTGGCTGCCGGTGAAACTGACAGCCGACAAGCCTGCGCGATCCAGTGCCATCGCAAGCAAAGATATGCTGATTCTTTCGCCGACGGACAGCAACATATCCAGTTCGCGCTTGGGAGGAGCGGGATGCACCTTGTGCGCAAGTGCAATGAGTTCGTCCGTTGTTTCGCCCATCGCGCTGACAACAACAACCAGCGGCACACCGGTTTGTGCACGTAACCTGATAATTTCGGCAATCTCAGTGAAACGCTCGGGGGAGCTGACAGCAGCTCCCCCGAATTTAAGGACAAGACTGTAATTGAGACTGGTCATCGTCGCCGTCAGGCCGTCCGGTTCAGAAGATCGCGCACAGTGCGCTGGATTTCATCAACATCAAACGGCTTGGTGATGTACTCGTCGCAGCCGGCTTCAAAGCCGCGGCGGATGTCTTCCTCGGTTTTATTGCCAGAGATAAATGCAACCGGCAAATCCTTAAGCATGGGTTTGGACTTCAGCAGGCCGCACAGTTCATAGCCGTCAACCCACGGAAGATTGATATCAAGCAGGATGAGATCGATGCGCGTGTCTTCGATGATTTTGGTCAGCTCCATTGCGTCTTTGGCAACGAGGACCCGATAATTGTCTTTTTCAAAGATTCTCTTGATGGCGTTTCTCATCACAAGTTCATCGTCAACAACGAGAATCGTCTTGCTCTCGAGGCGACGGGACGCTGCGCGGTAGTCATCAAGGCTGACGACTTTGTTTTGCGCAACTGCTCTTTTGTTAAGCTCTGCGACCTGCTTGGAGAGTGACCTATCGCCGAATTTGCGCCTGTTCATATTTGTTACCCTGATAATGAGCGTGGGAACCGTCCCCAGTTTACCTGAGCATTGAGGTGTCGCTCGATGGGCACCGGATCCCATGTTGTAAATTTGACTGATAATTCGATGAGGGCGTATAATCCGCCGCGCTTTGGAAAAACTCTATGTAAAGCAAAGCTCACCTAAGGTTTTCTTTGGTTAGGAGGATCAATGATTGAGGTAAAGGACCTTGTGAAGCTCTATGGAGAGCGGAAGGTTTTGCACGGTCTCAACTTTTCAGTGGGTGTGGGACGGGTCTGCGGTTTTCTGGGACCCAACGGGGCCGGCAAATCGACCACGATGGACATACTTGCCGGTTTGCTCGGGCCGAGCGACGGGACGGCTAAAGTTTGCGGTCTGGACGTTGTGACTCAAACACGCGAAGTTAAGGAAATTGTCGGGTACCTGCCTGACAACCCGCCGCTGTATAAAGAAATGACCGTTGTTGATTTTGTGACTTTTGTTGCAAAGCTTCGAAAGATTTCTTCGGCCGACAGAAAAGCTGCCGTCGACAGGGTGATGACCGACTGCGACGTGACAGATGTTGCTTCGCGCCTTATCGGAAACCTTTCGAAAGGCTATCGCCAGCGAGTCGCGCTGTGTTCTGCCTTGGTTCACCAGCCGAAGGTGCTCATCCTTGATGAGCCGACTGAAGGTCTCGATCCCAATCAAATTGTGTTGATTCGCGGACTCATCCGCAAGCTTGCAAAAGACAGAACCGTGATCCTCAGTTCGCACATCCTTTCCGAGGTTCAGGCGACCTGTGATGATGTGATTATCATCAATCAGGGGCAGATTGCCGCGCAGTCGAGTCTGGCGGATACGGGAAGCAGCAAACCTTCGCTGCTCTATTCTTTTTCCGATAAACCCGAAAATGCGCTCAAATGGTTTAAGGAAAGAACTTTCGTATCCAAAGCCGAAGTGTTTGCTGACAGACAAAATTGTCTGATGATCGATTTCAAGGACGATTTTTACGGCGATGCCAAGACCGCCAATCTGGCGCAGGTCAACAATCAGCTGATGCAGCAGGGCTTCGGGCTTGCCTTTGTTCAGGAGCACCGCACCGGACTTGAATCGCTCTTTTTCAACGCCATCAAAAATCAAAATTCTTTTGAAGGAGCGCAGCAATGAGAGCCGCATTTACAATTGCCCAACGCGACTTCCGCGGTTTTCTGGGTACTCCCGTAGGATGGATCGCTGCTTGTATTCTTTTTCTCGTTTCGGGACTGCTTTTCAGTATCGTGACAAGCCAAATGCTCACCCGCGGGGAGGCTGTCGATCCGGTGGCTGACATCATGGGCAGTCTTATCGGCTTTTTGAACTACATCAATATCTTTGTCGTACCGATCTTTACGATGCGGGTTATGACCGAAGAACTCGCTCAGGGAACCTTCCGCCTGCATGCTGCAGCACCGATTACTTCGGGCGAAATTATCGGCGGAAAATTTCTCGGAGTGATGTTTTATTTCACCGTAATTTGCGCTTTGCTGCTGGTTTATCCGCTGTTTGCGGCCGTTTTTGCGGAACCTGATTTCAAGGTGCTGAGTTCAGGCTTTCTCGGAATGCTGTTGAACATCGCTGCAATTGCCGCAATCGGCCTGTTTGTTTCTTCGCTCACCCAGAATGCCGTGATCAGCTACCTCGGGACAGTATTCTTTATCATTCTCCTGCTGTTCAGCGGTTACAGAACCGGTGTGCCCGAATGGTACCAGCGTGCAGTGAATCTGCTTGAATTGGGAACCGAGTTTTCACGCGGGATAATGAAGACATCATCAATCGCCATTTATGTGGCGATTGTTGCCGGCTTTCTTTTTCTGAGCCGCTTGGTGCTTGAAACCAAGCGCTGGAGAGTCTGAAAATGAAAAAATACCGATTTGAATTATCGCTTGGGCTTATTTTTGCTCTGCTTGTTGTTGTTTTTCTCTGGGATAATCTTGCGGCCGTAGTTCCGCAGCTTCCTGTGGGTTTGCTGGCTGTGTGCGCAATTGCGCTGGTTTCAGTTGTTGCACCGTGGCCCGAACGTGATGCCGAAGGGCGGATAATTTCCGGACCGGCCGAGCGTTATGCTCCGAAGGAATTCGCACTTGCGGTTGCATGGAGCGTCGTCGGAATTGCAATTATCATCGGTCTGGCGGCTCTTTTGAACCGCGAGAGATTTACCAAAACGTTTGACCTGAGTCAGCGCAAGATCAACTCACTGAGCACCGAAACGGTCAGCGTTCTTAAAGAACTCAAAACCGAAATCGAAATATATTGCATCCCGTCGCAGGATCCGCGTGAGCGTTATTGTGATGAAAATGCCCAGCTGCGCCGACTCTACTCCGAACAGTCTGGAAAAATCCGTCATGCGGCTGTGAGCCTCGCAGACCCTGCATTAATCCAGCAGATTCGTCCGCTCGGCATGAGCCGTCTGGTGCTGTTGACCAAAGACGGCGGCCGCAATGAAGTGACCGGAAGCATTACCGAGACGAAGCTGACGAACTCGATTCTGAACCTCACCAAAACCAAAAGAACGGTTTACTTTTTGACCGGAAACGGTGAGCATCCGACGTCCATGGAAGGCGACCGGAATTACTATGCCGTGTCGGAGTTCCTGCGCAATCGTGCGTACGAAGTTGTTCCGCACAAATACGATAAAGAGCTTCCTGCAGATGCACAGCTGCTTATCGCCGGACCTGCAAAGGTTCCCTACAATGCTGTTGTCGAGAATATGTTCCGCAGGTTTCTGGCACGCGGCGGCCGTTTGATTTTGATCGTCAATCCCTACCGCGACCCCGGTATGCCCAAGTTCTTTGCCGAGCTGGGTATTCGTCTGGATTCCACATTGCTGGTCGGAAATCAGGGAGCGACGGCCTTCGGGAAGGAACTCAGCAGACTTGACCCGCTGCGTCCGCCGATTGTCATCGGTGAATTTTCGAGGAATTCGGATATCACCAAAGCATTTGGTGTAAACGACGTCGGTCTTGCCGACGGAGCACGGCCCATGAGTTTTGCGGCTCCCGAGGGTGAGGCGAATGTCCTTAAGCTCAAGGGCACACCGTTGATGAGCGCGATGCATACGGCTCCGGTGACACTCACGGAAGAACAGAGAAACAGACTCTCACTTGAGGGCGATTTGCGTCTGACGGCCGATGCCGGATTCGATGCCAAGAAAACTTATCCCGTCGCTTTGAGTGTCGAAATTGATGCTCCGGCCAAGCTCGCTGAAGGAATTCCTGCTGCGACAATCGCATCCAAGGATGGTGCAGCTCCGCTTTCACCAAGCACGGCAAGCAAGGATGCAGGAAAAGACAAAATCACCTCGGAAGTGGTTGTCGTCGGATTCGATACAGTTGCTCTTGAGCGCAGGCTGCCGTTGACTTCGAACATTATTCCGCTGGCGGTTGCCCATCTTTACAAAGAGAAGGACCTCATCACCATTCCGACAAAGGATTTCGCACCCAAGCGTTTCAAGCTTGAGCGTAACCCTGCGAGCTACGTTGCACTGTTTGCATTTATTCTTCCGCTTATCACCGCGCTCTCCGGCTTTTACATCTACGTTCGCCGGAGGTCCGCATGAAGCCGTGGCTTAAGCTGGTTTTGGCTGTATCTGCCTGCGGTTTGATTTGGGGTGGATTTTACCTCGATCAGACGCTCTCCGAAAAAGAGCAGACAACCAAAAAGCAGGAAGTTAAAGTTGCAGATTTTGAGACCAAAGATGTTCTCAAACTCACCGTCAAAACGACTTCGGGAAAATACGTTTTTCAGCGTGACGGAGCGACGTTTGACTGGAAAATGAGCGAGCCCGCAGGCATTCGTCCCGATCAGGATGCGATTAACAACTACCTCTCGGCATTGCAGTCGATGACCTACGAGCAGCATCTTTTGGATGCTCAGAAAGTCGCCGATGCCGTCAAGGCAGGTAAATTCACGGAAGCGAAAGACTTTGGATTTGATACCCAAAAGCTCTACGTCGAAGTCGAAGTTGCAGCCAACAAAGATGCAGGAACAAAAGCACGAACATTGAAGGTTTGGCTCGGAGGCGACGTCAGCATCGGCGGCGGTGCGGGCGCGGCCTTCAATGCCTTGTCGGTGTACCTTGTGTCCGCAGATCGAACCGGTCTTCTGGCTGTCGCTTCGTCGTCCGTTTCGTCGCTTAAAAAAGAACTCAAGGATTTTCGTTCACGAATTGTCGGCGATTACAAAGTCGCAGATGTGAAAGAATTTGAATTGACCAAGAACGACGGCACAACGATTTCATTGGCAAAGACCGACGACAAAGGCCAGAGTCAATGGAGCATTACCCAGCCCAAGAAAGTGAAGGCTGACAACAACCAAGTCGGGCTTTATCTGGATTCGTGGGTGCGGCTGAGGGCCGACAAGGTGACCGAACGCGAAGCGGTCAATGACCAGAACAAGGAAGCCTTGGGTCTTGCCCGTCCAAATGCGGTTCTGACGGTCAAGGCGGAGGGCGGAAAGGTTATTCAGACCGTTCAGATAGGCCTGACCAAAGACGCACTCTATGCCACGATGAGCGACGGATCTGTAGGAAGTTTCGAACTGTCGAAATTTCCCGACCTTGTTCCGATGCTCAAGTTTTTTCGCGACAGGCGTGTGTTTTCCGGCGTTTCGTTTAATGATATTGCCAAGTTAACAACGACCTCCGGTCGCCTGTACCAGAAGGAAGACCGCAACTGGTATCCGGTCGACAAAGCTCCGGCCGCAGATCCCAAGAAACCCGAAAAAGTTGCTAACGAGGATGTTCGCAAATTCGTTGAGGATTGGGAATTTGCAACGGCCGAAGATGTTTTAGATGCCGGAGAAACAACAACACCCGGCCCGATTGGCCTCGAAAAGCCCATCACCCGCTTCACTTTGTCGGCTGCCGACGGTGAAAAAAATAAATTTGAAATATTGGTTGGAAATAGGGTTCACAACAACGAAAAAGCCGTATATGTGAAGCGCGCTGACACCCCCGAGGTGTTCGTGATGGATGCAAAATGGCTTGACGTACTGACCCGTCTTGATCAAGGAGGGCAGAGTCCGCAAGCCAAAAAGTGAGGACTCTGCTCATGTCCGCAAAAACAGAATTAGTTCTTGTTCCGGTTTCGACTCATACAGGCGAACTCAGAGTGCTGGTTCGCCGCGACACATCCTCCGAAAAACAGGTTCTTCCCCATCACTTCCTCAAGGCCGACGTTCTTCAGAAGTCGGCTCTGGAATTCGTTCTGCGTGACCTTTTTGCGCAGGCTGACGGCGAAGAACTGTCCGGCTGGCTGAGTTCCGCCAAATGCAAAGACAGGGTTGTGGACGTCTACGACCGTGACCTTCTTTTTGAAAGTGCCCAGAGTGTTGCGATTGTTCGAGTTGTTGCCATTCCGAGCGAGCTTGCTCCCGATGCGCGCGGCGTTTGGCTGACACCCGATGAACTTTTTGCAGAAGACAGCCATCTGTCGCACGACTGCCGGCTGTTTGTCAGAGACGCACTCGCTCTCGTTCCTTTTTGGATTCGTCATTCACCGCTGGCGTTTGAATTGTTGCCCAAGGTCTTTTCAATTCAGGACCTCAGAGTTTTGGTCGGACTTCTGTCAGGGCAGGATATCGACCCCGGCAATTTTCATCGCCGCCTGAAGAGGTTGGACGTCCTGAATCCTCTGGTCGCCGGTCAGCGGGTCCACCGCTGGGAGTTCGCTTGGGGCAAGGGCGAGGTTTTGAAGGGAGAAGGGCTTATTCCATAAGCCCTTTTTTTTTATTCACACAGCTTGACCTTCAATCGGCGAAACTCTATAGAACACTCGCGTTCCCCAGTAGCTCAGTCGGTAGAGCAGCGGACTGTTAATCCGCGTGTCGTCGGTTCAATCCCGGCCTGGGGAGCCACCTTTTAGCCCCGCCTTATCTGTCTTTTACGTCTTTTTCAAACTCAGTTACGCTTCAGAAGTGCACGCGGCCGACACACGACTGAGATTAAGCAGCTTCTGGAATGTTTACTGTTTTGACTTGGTCATTCACCCCAAAGGGATGGATAACGATTTTTACGAGCTCGCAATCCTCAAGTTCATCCAAATCGGTGTTTCGTGCGCCGACGTTGCAAATTGTCAGGCTTGTCTTTTGAGACAGCGAAACCCATCGGGGCATCGGATTGCCGGCATCGCTCATGCCGATAGGGTCGAAGTAGGACATCAGACACAGAGATTTTTTGCTGCTCAGTCTGAGAAGGGGGGCAGGGTACCCCGCGTTCAGAAAACAAATTTTCTGCTGGGACAAATCGACGATGGATGCAAACAGCGAGACATGGGCACCGTCGAGCAGAACACCTGCCGATGCAGCACTGCAGAGAGTGTACAATTGAGAGAGAAAACTTTCGGTATCACGTTCCGTATTGTTGTTTTTCAGCAGCGCAAGGATCAGTTGCCGTATGGGATACGCCGCGGCAGCCGCGCTGAGACCTGATCCCGTTGCGTCTCCTGCGGCAATGAACACCCTGTTGTCGTCGAATGTTTCTACAATCCACCATGAACCTTTGTAATTTTTCGACGGGGAGACCTGAATTGAGACCTCCGCTTTTTTGGGAAGCGGAACTCTTCCGACGGGGCCTGAGTTTGCCAGCATCTGCCTGCAAAACTCCCACTCCGCATCGATGAGCGGATGCCTTTCGTCGGGCCTTCCCCGATGTCTGAATTTCGAGTTCATCAGGTTTGCAAGCAACGTTTGCGGATCGGCGGCGGATTTCGGGGGAGCATCTGCGAAGCTCAAAAACCACATTTTTTTGGAGTAGCTCCACCACAGCGAGATTGCCGAGATCGCCAGCCACAACAGTGAAAGAAGCCAGTCGGCAAACACCGACGGTGTCTGTCGTTGTCCGGTCTGAGGGATTTTTTTATCGGAAAGAATTGAAATAAAGGCAGCTTCCATCGGTTTGGAATATTTCCAGCTGAGCCAGTTCGGTTTCTTGGCTACGGCAAACTCCTGTTTGGCAAAGCCCGTCGGGTCGGCTTTGTTCTTTTCGAGCAGAGAAATAAGTTCGCTGTTCTCTATTTTCAGGCTTGAATAATTTTCAGTGAATAAGAATTTTCGATCCTTTGGAAAATACAGAGCTGCGTGATTTTGATCTTTCTTCTCGAGAAGCTCCGGAAGAATTTTTTCGGAAAAAGTATGAACCACCCAGAATGACCATTCCGGTTTGGAGCTTTTAATGTTGAAAAGGACCTGCACCCACTGGTTGTCTTTGTCGAGCGATCGCATCGGCTGAATGAACAGGGGCTTGTTGACTGCTTTTGCAGATGCCATCTGAATTGCGGACGATTGAGCTTCGTCGGGCCACCTGACCGCTGCATCGGTCTCGCGGGGAAGCCATCTTTTGATTTGTTTTGAGAGCAGGGCCAGTGTTACGCTCGGTTCATAACCGTCGCGCCGTGCTACCAGATAAGTTGCAAGCCACTCGGGATGGGGGTCGTAAATTGCAGCCCAGCTGTCTTTTTGGATGTTGACTGTGTTTTGCGGTTGAAGAGCCGAGAATGCAGCAATTTTTTTTGCCTGACCGTCCCAGAACTGAATGCGTTCTTCAAATCGCGAAAGAATCGTTTCAGATGAGTCCGAGAAGCTGCGCTGGAGTTGCAGTTCTTCGATTTGGGTCCATCTGTTGCGCATCAGCCAAACATAAAAACCGACCCAGAGAAACACGATCAGTGCGAAACGTGTTTCACGGATGATTCCAATTTTGTTTTGCTGAACGTACTTTTTCAGCCTCTGTCCTAAGGACACCGCGTTTACCTCCGCGGGAGTGTTCGGCAGGGAATTCCCTGTTGTTGAAGGACTGTCGTGTTTTTGACGCTTTCAGGCACGGCATCTTCTGCTTTTTCGCTTCAGCAGCGGCTGGGGTAACCTAGGATGTACTTCGCTCTGCGAAACTGAGGAGAGAACATAATGATAGAGAAAAAGTTTCCTGTGATCCTGTTCTCGGGACTTACTTCTTTTGCTGCAATGTCCGCATGCAAGCCCAGAACTTACAATTCAAAGCCGTTCGAGGCTCCCGGCAGCGCCGACCGCCCCGAGTTGCTCGGCTTGCCTGCAACCATGGCTTGGCCGTCGATTAAGGACATCAAGGGGGGCGAGCGTTCCGTGCCTTGGACGGACACCTATTGGCCCCTTTTTGAGCGCGGACTCGCCGTCAGATGGGCATCGGACGAAAATAATAAAGCACATCCCGTTAAGCTGCCCGATACTCCCTATCAGCAGGTCAACCAGATGCTGGAGGCTTGGGATGCCAATGACGCAAACCGGCTCAACCTGCTTTCGCCGGCCGAAAAATACGAACTTCTTTTGCTGGCAGGCAAAAAGCCGCCCGCGGCGGTGATGACCGCGCTGAAAGAAAATGAAGATCTGTTCCAAAACTCTCCCGAACTGAAAGCGGCGAGAACCAGCCTCGAGGCAATCATCAAAGCCCAGCAGAAGTTTTCCTCGGATGCCGAAGTGCTCATGAGGGAATTGAACACCCTGATTTCCAAGGTTCGTGACGATAATTCCTCGATTGTCAATATCAAGTCTCTTCTCAAAGATTCCAGAACCCGCGATCGGATTAATCCGCAGGAAGCGAACCAGCGCATTGCGGCGCTGCAAAACGCAATTCAGCTTTCTCTGACAAGCATCAAACAAAAACAAACTGCACTGACAAAAGTTGAAACCGAGCGGGCTGATTCTGTTGCCAACAGGAAGCAGGCTCAAAGTGTATATGAAAAGGCACTGAAGGATTATTATAAAAAATCATCTTCGGTGACGGAAAAAATCAGCAAGTCACTGAATATGCTGTCAACCGGCTGGGAAAATTTCTTCAATTACAGCGGTAATTATGATGAAGACTGGACTTGGATGGGCCACTGCCATGGCTGGGCTCCTGCCTCGCTCAACGAATCGACACCCAAGCACAGTGTACTTGCCCGCCGCGCAGGAAAAGAAATTTTCCTCACCGAGGGAGATATTCGCGGGTTGCTGACCAAGGCGTGGGCCGATCAGGCTCCGCAGGCAAAGTTCGCAAGCCAGCGCTGCAATTCGGATAAACTTATCAAAGATCGCTTGGGACGCGTTGCGGACGGTAAATTATGTCTGGGTGAGGGCAAAACAAGCTGCACCCAGCGTGATGCCGGAGATATAATTTATGTTGCTGCCGGTCAGAGTCAGCGCGGCCTGACGGTTGTTGCGAATTCGGTCAACGATGACAATCCGAGAATTGCGGTTTGGACAGGCGGCTCAGGTCAGGATTCCGTTCAGGTTGCAGTGTATCCCGACATGGCGACGTTTTCGGCAAACCTTGCAAAAATTCGTGCCGGCGATCATTCCGGAGGTCAAAAAGGTGTTCTGAATATTTCGACGGCTTGCCGCGATACAAATCCGATGACACTTCATATGGCCCTCAAGGGACTCATCAACGATCAGAAAGTCGGATTTGTCATGGACAGAACCCGCACCGCGCAGGTTTGGAATCAGCCTGTACACAAGTGGGAAATGACAACGATGCCGATTAAAAAGAATGACAAGGACGGAACAATTGTGCCCGCAGGCGAGCCGGCTCCTGTTGCCGAAGTAGACGATCTTTTCAAGGATTATCGCGCCAAAGGGACTGCATACTTGGTTCAGATGAAGGTGAAACTTCATTACGGAGTCGAAAACGGACCGAAGCTTGCTTATGCTCCTGCAGATGAAGCTGTTGATGTGGACACGGTCTTTTATACTCTCGAACTTGATGCCAGACAGAACCTGATTGGCGGTGAGTGGGGGCTTATTCCTACGACAGAAAATGCAAAGGAATCATCGCTTGCATCAGGCCGCAGCGGAACCGCTCCTGACTTTTTGTGGCTGATTGATCAAAAACAGAAACCGGCGCAGGGATCTTTGGATTTCAAACTGATCAGCAAAATTCACGGCTGCTCTCTGGCAACCGCAGACGTCCAAAAATACAAATGGCCGGTCGACGGGACGGAACTCAGCTATACCGTTTGTAATCTTGATTAAGCGCTCGGCCGGCTGGTCTTTTTTGCGGAACTATGGCACAGTTTGCCTCCAGCGAATTATCATGGAGGCATTTTTCATGTTTGCTCCTCTTCTCAGAGCAGTCGGTTTGGCCGTCGGTGCTCTTTCTGTTTCTCTCTCTGCCTTTGCATATGATTTTGGTACTGCTGATGCTTTGTTTGCGCAGCGTGAGCAGGGTCCTTCGAAAATTGCCGAGGCCCGCGCAGCCTATGCGACCGGCCTGACCAACCTGAACGGCGCAGAAAAAATTTATGCTGTCGAACAACTTGCGCGTCTCGATTATTACGAAGGCCTTATTCTCGGAGATCAGGGCAACAAAGACGCACGCAAAGCAATTTACAATCGCTGTCTGGATACTGTTGAAGCCAATATCTCACCTGCAAAGGTCGGGCCCAGCCCGCAGTATTACTACTGGAAGGCCAGCTGCCTTGCACTTTGGGGCAATGCGAACGGCGTGTCGGCTTCTTTGGGCCGCATTCCTGAACTTCTGCGTCTCATCAACGACGGTCTTTCAACCGATACGCGCTATGAGGGAGGCGGACTTTACCGGCTTGGAGCTGCTGTTTACCTGAAGATTCCCGAAATCTTCGGCGGCGGCGTAGACAAGTCCTTCGATTACGGAACACGCGCTCTGGCTTCGCAGGCATTCCCCGGTACGCAGGATCCGGCCACGGCAACCGGTGATTATTTCTTCAACGTTTATGATCACCGTGCGCAGGCTCTGGCCAAGAAAGGCCGCAAGTCTGAAGCAATCGCGCTGCTGCGTGAAGCTATTGAAAGAATTGAGGGCGGTGACCTTCCATCGGGTCGCGAGCCGGAAACCCGCTTGCACAAGCGTGATCTTGAGGCCACTCTGGCATCGCTGCAGTCACTCTGAATTTCGCAGGAACAGGGCCGGAATGACGTCCGGCCTTTTTAAATTTTTTGCAAATTTTTATTTTACCGAAGGTGAGTCATGTTGATCAGACTCTTGCTGGTTTCTTTTGTGTCAGTTTTATTTTTTACTGATTCTGTTTTGGCTGCCGAAGATGCAAAGGTGATGCCGGCCAAGATCAGGCGCGCGACTGTCCGGTACGTCCGGACAGATATTTCCGCGAAGACCGACGGCGGATTCAATGCGAATCCGCTCAGCAAGCCCCTGAGTAAGGCGCTGACCTTCAGAGATATTCTGAAGGGCGAAAAAGATCCCGTAAAGAATGCGTTGACGGCCGGATTTTTAACCGCAGAGGGTTTCAGGCCGGAAGATGCCGTCGGTCAATTTGCTGCGGAAGTAAAAACACGGGTTCAGGTCACGGCTCCTGTGTTTACTTTGGGGCTGACACCTTCGACGACCGTTGCGGTTGCCCTGCCGGTATACAAGATGCAAACGGCAGCAGCGGTTTCTTTTCAGGCGAATGACATGGGGCAGAAGTTTATTAATGCCCTGACCTCCGACTTTAATAATCAATCGAGTTCAGCCCGCGACGCTGCAGCGAAACTCAACGATGCAGTGGCGAGGCTCAACACAAAACTCACCGACAACGGATACCTGCCTTTGCAAAGCTGGACCGGCCAAGGGTTGGGAGACACTCAATTCGTCGTTAAAAACCGCACCTATGAAAGCGGTGCTTTTGCTGTTGCGACTCAGGCTTCAGTGACAGCTCCCACCGGACGTACGGATGATCCTGACAATCTGCTCGATAAAGGCTTCGGCGACGGACAATGGGACCTTGCACTGGGAACGGCCGCGGAACAGTCATTGGCCGGTCTTGTCGATGGACTGTCAGTCAGTCAGTTTGTCAGATACGTTGATCAGTTGCCTGCACAACGAACACTGCGACTTGTAACCTCTGCAGAGACCATTGAGGTCCCCAAAGCCAAGGTGTCTTTTGATTTGGGGAATCGCCTTGAGACCGGCGCAGCTGCGCTGCTTGCAACTCAAACCGGTTGGGGTGGTGTGCTTGGTTACAATTACAGCTACAAAGCCTCCGACCGTTACGAAACAGCGCAGGACACACGCTCAGTCCTCGAAAAAGACACAATCGAAACATTGCATCAGGCTGAAGCTGAGCTGATTTATTCGGGAGTGCCGGCGTTCCGCAGGGGAAGTATTCCCGTGCCTTTTGAAGTCAAGCTTGCCTACAAACGACAAATCATGAGCCGGAATATGCCTGTTTCACATCAGATTCAGCTCGATACCGGCGTGTTCTTCTGAAATCTGAATCGACAGGGGATACAACAATGAAAACTCAAAATAAATTAAAAGTTTGTCTTGCCGGTTTGGCGTCGGCTCTTGCGCTGGGATGTTCAGCCGTCTCGGTCAGAAAACCTGAACCAAAAACTCTCGTTGTCAACGAGCAGCCTGCCGGAACGGGATTCAGTCTTTCGGGTGAAACTCCGGCAGGTCTGTATCGCGGCGGACTTCTGGTCTGGTCGCCTGAAGTCAAACCCCTGCAGATTGAAACTCTGTTGAGAGCAACCCGTGAGACCAATGAAAAATACGTGGCTCTCAATCGCTATTTCAGCAGTTTTCGTGAAAAAGAAGTAGAGCCGCTGCGCAGAACGCTCGATACGCGCAGGGCACGTTTTGCCGTAATGAAGGCCGAGTCGGATGCGCGACTTTCGGCTGTTCAGTCACAAAAAGCCGCAAGCTGGTATGAGCAGGAAACAACCGACATCAAAAGACGTTTTCCGTCGTTTGATCTTGCGAGAAACAACGAAATTTTCGAGTCGTATTGCGAAGCGAAAATTGTTGATTTGGCAACACGTCCGTTTTTGGCGCGGGTCGAATTGACAAGTCGCCCCACACCTTCGGCTGTTTGCGAAGGATATTACAAAGGCCGTTTCTTTACCGGTGAAATTTGCGCCGATGATCCGCGCGGCCGCAATTACTATAATTGTGTGTGGACGGAAGGAGTCCTGAAGACAAGGTTCGGCAACCGTCTGACTGTAAAAACAGCTTCGACTGCCGCCGGTACAAAGACCTCCGCACAATTGAGTCTTGCTGATTTTGCGGCATTGCCGACGGTTAAAAGCGCTTTGGCGCTGAATGATGTTCCGTTCTGCATGGCATCTTTGCTGCGGACTAAAATTCTGTCCGGTGTAAAATTCAAAGTGCTGGCCAACGGCAACATTATCGGCGGATTCGGTTGCGGAGAAAATTCGCGCTATGAAATCAGCTACGGTGCAGGTGAATGGGACAAAGAACTCGCTTCAGCATCTGCCGGTTTTCTGATTGAGGCGGTAGAAACGCGACTTGGTTCTTCGTCCTTGCCCGTCAGCTTTCAATGGTTGACGCCCGAGTCCGCTGCGGCGCTTCCCGAGCTTGCATCGGCGCTGCAGTCTTTTGCCTCGCAAATTTCACTTTTTCATTCCGGTGTCACAGGGTGTGCAAGTGAGTTTAATTCTCCGAATGATGTCTATTTCAATGACTCGCGGCTTGCTCTGGGACTGTCGCTGCAGGGGCAGTGCAAATCAATGCTTCCGCCTCCTGCCGGACTGCCGGGGGTTGTGGTGGTTGATACCGAGCTGGAAAACGAACGCTTGATTCTCAGCGGCCTCGAACGCGAACTCGCCGGCCTGAAGGGCAATGCGTGTCCGGTTTCACCAACATGTGAAGGTGTTGCCGCTGGTCATGCACGCTGCGATTTTCTCAATGCACAGGTGCGCAAAGCAGCAGCTGCCGAAGCACGGGGCGTTTCAAGCGTACTGGTCACGGACTTCGCACTTTCTTTTGAAAGAGTCACTCCCTCGGCTTCAACAGTGGTTATCTGGATGAACAACGCTCCCGTGGGAGTTGGTTGTATCGGTGAGGCAAAACTCGGTTCCTGCGCGGGAACATCGTCCGGACAGTCGCTTGCATCGGCCGTTCCGGTTGAAGCGGAGATCTCGCCGAACAATGAACTTATTCTGAAAATGAAGATTGATTCAAAGCAGTTTGCAGCAGCGGGAGTTCCGGATTCGGTGGTCCGGCAGTTCATGCAGTTTGATGAAAAGCTGCTTGAGATGAACGCGAGCATGAATAAATTCGATTCCCTCGTGCCGTATCTTTCCGGTAAGGCATTCGTCCGTTCCGGCGATTCATCGAACAAGGCAGTCGCTGAAGGAAGTGTCTCCTATTTGATTGAAAATTCGTTTGACCGGAAGCTGGGCGAGTTTTGTTCAGTTCAGTAATTGCGAAAACGGACCGGTCCCGCTCGGGGATCGGTCCGTTTGTGATTCAGCCTCAAGGCCTGTTCAGGCGAGTCCGAGTTCTTTTTGGAGTTCGCCGGATCTGTACATCTCGGTGACAATGTCACAGCCGCCGACGAATTCGCCGTTGATGTAGATTTGCGGAGAGGTCGGCCAGTTGTTGAGAGCCGACAGTGTTTTCCAAAGTTCCGGATCTGAATCCATGTCTTCCGATTTATAGGGAATATTCAGTTCGTTAAAAACCCTGACAACCCGCGACGAAAAACCGCAGCGCGGCTGACTCGGAGTTCCTCTCATATAAACCACGACTTTGTTGTTTTTGACGTCAGTCTCGATTTTCTGTTTCCATGCTTCGTTCATTGTTTTCTCCTTGGTTCAGGTGAACATCATTTGTTTGGGCTTTTCGGTTTGCCATTCCGATTGGGTGTGAAGTTTCATGGTCAATGCATGAACTTCTCCTGAAGCGATTTCGCTTTGAAAGAGGTCGAGCACCGAGCGGTGCCGCGCAAGAAGTTTTTTTCCGGCAAAAGCATCGGAGACGATCAGAACAGCGTAGTGGTCGTTGCCGCCGCTGAACTCGTTGACTGTGACTTCAGCGTCCGGAAAACCCTGAAGAATGCGAGCCTTGACTTCGTCTTTGTTCACGCCAACCCCCTTGAATGATTCGGGCTGAGCACTATCAACGCATGCTCTCCAAGGCAAGTGAAAGCAGGCCTCGGTCAAGCCTTGAAAGTCCGATTCCGAAGGTGCTTGGGGAGGCGATGATGTTTTCCCTGCTTAAGCTTAAATCAGTGTTGTTTTTTAAGCTCCTGTATTTACTATTTTATTTTGCGGGTTTAACGATGTTTTCGGCCTGCAAACCGGCCGGTTTGGCGACTGTCGGAAGCATCCCCGCGGAAGACGCAGGGAATGCCGTCGAAGTCAGGCAAATGCTGAAGAACCGGCAGCGGAGCATTTCAGGCTGGGTGGAACGGTGCGGACTGAGTGTCGCCAAAGCCGGTTGCAGTGTCGGTGATGCGGCTCTGTTCAACGGACTTTTGTGTCTGTCCGGTGACGCAGTCAGCTGCGAAGCCGTTCGCCGCTCGCAGGGGGCAGACGGCCGCATGTGGCGATCCGAACACAGGATTGCATCAGACGCGGTGAACAGTTTTTCAAGAGATATGGCCATGGGTGTACTCGCATATCTGGTCACCACAAAAGATGCGAAACTGGCAGGCAGCTGGATGAATTGGGTTGAAAATAACGACTTCAGGATGTGCCGTGAGAGTACCGACAACCGCTGCGACTTTACCCCCGGATTTTGGATGCTGTTCAGAGAGGTCTGGGAGTACATAGGCCTTTCGCCGACCGCAAAGATGCGCAGCGCATTTTTGGACGAGTCGGTGATGGCTCTGCTGCAGGCCCACTTTTCGCCGGCCGGCTATCAGCTGCATCTCGCAGGGGTGAATGTGCTTCTGAGGCGCGCGATGGGGCAAAAATCATCCACTTTAAATTCACTTGCCGAATCACTTGCTGCGCGGCAGCCCGAAAATCCTTTTTTTGCATATTTGACGTCAGGTGCTGAAAAAGACGTAATCCGCAAAACGCTCTCATGGTGTCCTTCGGACTCGCCGGCTGCGCGAACCGAGTGGAGCTTCGAACGTGACTTAAGACATGAGCCTTGGGACAGCTCCATGGGCTGGGAATGTCTGATGCTGATTAATTTTTTATTGCGTGATCTTAAAGAAAATAGCGGAGCTCAATAGCAAGTGCGCCGTTTGAATCACCGAGCTGAAAGGTGCATTCGGAGAATTTCGGTGCCGAAAATCTGATTTTGGGATTTGAGGAAAAACCGAATCCCTCGACCGGTATCCCTAAAATTCCGGTATTGAGAATTCCATCCGAGTTTTCATCGTGAAACATGGCCAACGCATAAATTCCGGTGCTGAGATTGCCAATCGCAATGTCATTGTTTGAGTTTAAATCTTCTATTTTGAAGCAGTCCGAAAATACCGCTTTTTCACCGGCAGCCGGAAAGCCTTCAGAGGCAGTGAACAGACTGACGCACAGATGACCGCGCCGGTTGCGCAAAGGGTCAGTCTTGACCGAAAGCCGGAGCGAACCATTCTCCGGCAGCGGTCCGCCGCCTGCAGTAACCTGCAGCGCAGCTAAAAAACATGTCGTTGCAGAACAAAGAAATCCCCGCACGTACGCGCCTCCGCGGAATTGGAGCAGAACAGCGCAAACTGCGTTTGTAAACCGTCAGCGGCCGAACGCAGCCCCGAACCTTTCGCGCATCATTCCGAGCGCCAATTCGGTAATGTCCTCGGCGCTGGGTTTGCAGTAATAATCTGCATCCGACGCATAAGGGGACCTGCCGGCAGCTGCCGAAAGAGTTCTCGGTGGTGCATCGAGGTACTCGTATCCGCGCTGTTCTTCCATCACCTGCTGGAACATATATGCGCTTGCTCCTCCCGGCACGTCTTCATCCAGAAAAATCACCATATTAGTTTTCTTCAGTGATTTCAGAATGGTCTTTGGAGTGTCGAACGGGATCAAGGTTTGGACATCGACAATTTCGAGTTTCACCCCGTACTCCAGAAGTTCGGCCGCAGCTTCCTGCGCTACTCGGACACAGGCTCCGTACGTGACGACTGTAATGTCGGAACCTTCGAGAACAACTTCCGGTGTCCCGAGGGCAACCCTGAATTCGGTGAGGTTGTCGGGAACTTTTTCTTTCAGGCGGTAGCCGTTGAGAACTTCAATAACCAGCGCGGGGTTGTCGCCGGCAAAAAGCGTGTTGTACATGCCGGCGGCCTGAGTCATGTTCCGCGGAACACAAACGTAGATGCCCCGCACAGAATTGAGGATCATGCCAATCGGCGAGCCTGTGTGCCAGATGCCTTCGAGCCTGTGGCCTTTGGTGCGGATGATTACCGGCGATTTTTGGCCGCCGGCGGTGCGGAAGTGGAGAGTTGCAAGATCGTCTGACATGATCTGCAAAGCGTAGAGCAGATAATCCAAGTATTGAATGTCGACCAGCGGGCGCAGACCGCGCAGGCCGCAGCCTATTCCCTGTCCAAGAATTGTGGCTTCGCGGATACCGGTATCCGTGACGCGAAGGTCGCCGTACTTTGCATTGAGACCTTCAAAGACAAGGTTCACATCGCCGAGTTTGCCGACGTCCTCGCCGAGCGCAAAGAAGCGGGGATTCGTCTGAAAAAAGTGATCGAAAAGGCGGAGCAGGACAACCCTGCCGTCGACTGATTCCGATGAATCCGAATAACGTGCCGCAACACCGTCGAGCAGCGTCGGGTTTTCGGATGATTCGCTGTAAAGGTGTGAACCGTATCTTTGTTTGTTCGTCTGCAGATAGCTGTCGGAAAACTCAACGAGAGCAAGGGCCGACGGATGTGATTCTCCGGTCAGTGCAATTGCTGCTTTGCGCAGACTGCTTTGAATGAGCTTACGGTTGAGGCCGACTCCGGCGCGCAGCTCATCGGCACAACGCCGGACTTTGGCTGCAGACTTCACCTGAGCCTCAACAACCGTATCAAGTATTCTGAGAGCTTCAGTCTTGTCTGCGCGGATCGGTGCCTGATAAAGTTCCCAAGCCTCTTTGCGCGCATTTTCGACGAGAGTTTTGTCCTCATTTTCCATGCCGTCGAGTTCAGATTCGGTTGCAAACCGTTGTTCGATGATCCAGCGGCGCATGCGGCGAAGACAGTCGTGATCTTCTTCCCAAGCAAGACGTTCCTTGGATTTGTATCGTTCGTGACTGCCGCTGGTTGAGTGTCCCTGAGGCTGCGTGAGTTCGACCACATGGAAAAGGGCGGGTGTGTGGTCGCGTCTGGTCTTGTCAACACCCGAAAAATAGGCCTCGACCAAGGCCGGATAATCCCAGCCCGCAACAACGTGCAGGTCGAACCCTTTGGCCGATCCCCGCGACTGAAAGCCGGCCAGTGCTTCCGAGATTGAGCCTTTGGTGGTTTGAAATTCGCGCGGAACGGAAATTCCGTAGCCGTCGTCCCAGACGGAGATCACCATCGGCACCTGAAGCACTCCGGCCGCGTTCAACGTCTCCCAAAAAATCCCTTCACTTGTACTCGCGTCGCCGATTGTTCCGAATGCAACCTCATTGCCGTTGCGGCTGAAGCCGCCGCCGGCGTTGGCCAGAGCGGACTCCTTTCGGTAAAGCTTCGAGGCATAGGCCAGCCCGAGCAAACGCGCCATCTGTCCGGCCGTCGGTGAGACGTCCGACGAAGATTGTTTTTTTTCAAGCTGATTCAGCCATTTTCCTTGATTGTCGAGCATCCGCGTCGCGAAATGGCAATTCATCTGCCTTCCCGCAGACGCGGGTTCGTTCTCAACATTTGTGTCAGCATACAGCTGGGAGAAAAACTCACGCACGGAGAGCAATCCGGCAGCCATCATGAATGTTTGATCGCGATAATATCCGCTGCGGATGTCGCCTTCGCGGAAGGCTTTGGCCATTGCCAGCTGAGGGACTTCCTTGCCGTCTCCGAAGATCCCGAATTTGGCTTTGCCGGTCAGAACTTCCTTGCGGCCGGTGAGACTTGCGAGTCTGCTCCGGTAGCCAACGCGGTAGTCGGAAATGATCTCGTCGCGGGAGAGGGTCAACTTGCCTTTGGCGAGTGAAATTCCATCGGCTTTGACTGCGACCTTTTCCATGTTCTGCTCCAAAAAAGATATGGTCCGGAGGGGTTCCCCACCGGACCATATCAAAGCGGAGTGTGAATTCAACAACTCCGGACGGTTTAAGGATGTATTTCAGCAGAATGAGAGGGAATGTTACGGTTGGCAGGCGCCTTGACACGCATGAAGGCCTGAGCCCCGTGCCCCATAAACCGCCCGAGATATTCCTGTACGAGCAGAAGGGGGTTGATGCGCTGTCTGTCGTGGGAGGCAATCCAGCTGACGGTGTTGTCGGCGTTAATCACGGCGTCCACATCGAACGCGTCGACGTTTTGTTCTTGCGATGCCTGAATCTGAACAATCCGGACTCTCAAACGAAATCCTTCGTTCTGTACGATGAGTTTTTCTTTTCCGCGCAGGAGCATCAGGCCGCTGCGCGGCACTCCGAGGCGGAAGATTCTCACGGCCAGTTCCGGACGCTCCTGCATCACCAGATCGTTAAAGTAGGTGACGTGGCCGTGGAGGATCGCGGTCAGTTCCTCGATGAAAAATCCTATGGCCTGATTGAGTGTTTCCGTAGGCTGCAGTGACTGCAATGGCTGGCCGCATGCCAGACGTGCCATGTTTTGTATCCAGAGAATCTCTGAGTGCTTCATGGTGTGTGCCTCTTGGGTTTATTAAGAAGCTATCACGGAATTCACTCAGAGGAGAAATTCGCTGCCTAAAAAATATCTGAAAGCGGATTCCTGAGCAGTATCGATCAGATCGCTGAAGCGCAGACTGGATGTCGGAGTCTGGGAGAAAGCATTCGACTGGCTCGTATAAAAAAGTGTACCGAACAGATTCCAGCCGTCACCCATGCGCTGATTCAGGCTGTTGCGCCATTCGACCGTTTCGCTTGTATAATCCGCCGAGGCTGAGACCGGAGTCCAGTCATTTTGCCGCTTGCCCCTGTTGCGGAGTTCGGCAGCCAGCGACGGTGCAATGTAAGATTGCTCGCTTCCTGAAATAAGTCTTAAATGCGATGAAAATGAAAGCCCGCCTGAAAAATGTATTCTGGGAGTCAGGTTGATCTCAAAAAACCGGCCTTCGTTCTCCAAAGCAGTCACCAGCATTGCGGAACCCATGGCAACCGCGCGCGAGACTTTGATGAGCGAGTACCCCTTCGGATTTTGGAATCTGAATGTTCTCGAACCGAGCCATTCAATGTCCAGCGCCCAAGCATCGATGTCTGCCGCAGGCAGCGCGTCGCCGCCGAGGAGACGCTGAAACGAATACTGCGGATTAATGATAAATGAGCCTGCCTTGAGTTCGGCTTCAGGCTGAAAGGTCAACCGCGAGAAGTTTTCTTTGAACTGGTTCGAGCCGCTCGAAAATGAGCTTTTCAGGTGCGCCGTGAAACTGTTCATCGGCAGCCAGTGCAACTGCGCTTCACCGCCCGCAAGCCAGCCGCCGTTGCGGCCCGCACGGCCCTGTGACGGAAAAACCGAATCAAACAAAGGACTGTAAAAACGTCCTGTCGAGTTGCCCAGTCCTGCCGACGCCCGCAAATCAAGTGTGCTCTGCCATTGCAGGTTGTCGCTGAACCCTTCGTATCCGGCCAGAGCTGTTCCGCCCGAATACCACTCCGCACCGTACAAATTCAGGGTTTTTATTTTTTCGCGGGCGGCTTTGCTGATTCCTGATTTTGCGGATTCTTCGTCGTATTCACGCTGTGCTGACGAATTGAGCGGGGTTTTTGTGCCTGACAGCAAACCGCCTTCAACAGAAATCAGTGCCGTCGAACGGAATTGCCAGTCCATTCCCGCGGCCGGCAACTGCACTCCGAACAATAGAATTGACAGAAAAAAATTCTTCATTTCCGTTTCTCAGGACTCCGCAGTTAAATCCGAATGCTGCTCAAACGACGACCACGGGATTAATCTCGAATGCAAAAATAATTGCTGTGCTTTTTGCAGAGCACCTTTTTCCCAAACGCTGAAGTGCACTGTGCGCGGAAGTTGCTGCGCGGAAGTCAGACGCGTGTGGAGCAGAAGAAGTGCGACCGTTGCATCAAGTACCTCGGCCGATTTTACGCCGAAACAGACCGGTGTTCTGTTTGCAAGAGCAAGAATGATTTCCGGCGGAAAAGGTTCATTGTTCAACTTTAACTCGTAAATTTCGTGGACCGATGTTTCCCACATGTTCCAACGGCGGGATGTCTTGACTTCCCGAAGAATCTTTTCGGATGACGAGAATGATTTTGTCCAGAGATGCAGCGGATGGCGGGGTACAAGTCCCTTTTTTTCAAGTTGCTCAAGAGTCCATGCGAGTCCGTTTTCCCTGCTGTCCGGTGATGACAGAGCAGGATCGCTCCAACGCAAGGGCGACGCCGGATTTTTGAGGGAGCGCGCGAGCGTGTCGGTCGTATTTCCGACCCCGCAGGCCAGCATTTCATTCGGCGGAATTTTCTTTACAAGGCCTTGGTCAAGCGAATTCAGTGCATCCTGAAAAAACAGAAAGGCCATCGGACTGGCAAAAATGTGAAGCTGCTTTGGCTGAGACAGCGAGTTCAAAAGGTCTTCCTGCAGAAATTTGGAACCGGCCTCGGCACGCATCACCGGCCAGTCGCAGGGCAGGGATTGGGGTGTTGTTTTTCCTTTAATTCCGCAACGGATATTTAACACGGTGCCCCTCCGTCTTTGCCGCTTTCCGGCTGCCTGAGATTCATGAGGCCGGCAAATCCCTGCTCCATCAGTTGACCGTGCATGCGCAACGCCGCCGGACTTTTCAGAATATGCCTGAAGACATCGTGGTGATCCCGCGACAAGGCAAACTTTTTGAATTCCTCATCTTCGGCCGCGGTGAAGTTGAAAGTCAGGTTGCAGCAATGCTTTCCTGCGGCGGCCCATGTTGTCAGTTGCTGTCCGTCGAAGTAAGCGGCAAGCGCCGTATGGCAGTTTCCGCCGGTCAGCCAGAGCGCAGTTCTTTCGCATGCGGCAGCAAGAGAAGTTGCAGAGTCGTTGATTTCAGAAAGCGCACTTCTCAGTTCGATGTCCGAATCGCGGCATTCGATTGCAACGATGCCCTGTGCAGGCGCCGGAGTGCACAATGCGGGCGGGAGGGTCAGCATTTTCTCCGGAGCATACAGACCAAGCCTGTCAATTCCGGCACGGGCAAGCATGATGAAAGAAAATTCATTGTTTTCGACGCGGGACAGGCGTGTATCCACATTGCCGCGCAGCACGACAAGCGGAAGTGCTGCAGGTGAAAGTGTTTTACCCAGAAAAAACTGGCGTCTGGCACTGGTCGTTCCCACGGGAGCCGAGGAGCTCCAGTCAGAATCCGACAAGCCGCCGAGAATTGCGACGGGATTGTCATCCGGCAGTCCGCTGATCTTTGCCCGTGCTGAAACTGATGACAGCAGACGCGGCGAAAATATGATGACGTCCGAAGGGTTTGCGCGCGGCAGCACGGCTGCAACCCGCAGACCTGAGGTCGCCTCAACCGGCAAATCTTTCATGCTGTGGACCGCAAGGTCAGCCCGTTCTGCAAGAATTTCTTCCTGCACCTCCTTCACAAAAAGTCCTTTGCCCGTTTTGAGATGCGCGGGGAGTGAAGGATCATCCAGCGACACATCCGCAAGCGCACCGCGCTGCATTTTGTCGCCGCTGGTGGTGACCAGATTCAGTTCGACATCAAATCCTTTTCGGACAAGAATGGATTTGACGGTATTCGCCTGCCAGAGAGCCAGCGGGCTTTTTCTTGTTGCAATGATTAATTTCCGGATGCTCTTCACGACTGACTCCGCTCATTCCGGTCAAGATTGAAAAGGTATTGAAGGACCTCGCCGATAGAATCTTTTTCGGTATCCCAGCGTGCATCGGTCCTGACGAGCAGAGCAGCATGAGAGACAAGTTTTTTGGCGACTGCCTCGGCAGTAATAACGATTTGCTCTTCGGTCATCCCGTCGGGGGATTTCAGGCTCTTTTGAATTTCCCTGCCGACGATGTCTTTGATGTGTGCATGGAATCTTCCAACGTGCACAAGATTTTCACGCTGCCGGCGGTGAGAAATAAATTCAGCAAGTTCAGCCTGAATAATCTGCTCTGCTTTGCGCGCAGATTCTTCTCTGGCTTTGCGGCCCGACTCCATCACCTTGTCGAGATCGTCAACGTCAAAGACAAATATGTTCTTCAGGTCTCCCAGTTTTGGATCGATATTTCGCGGAACGCTGATGTCGACAAGCACACACGGCTTTCCGGATCTTCTGCGGTTGAGTTTTTCTCCGTGGAGTTCTTTTTTGAGAATGAATTCCTGCGAAGAAGTCGCTGCGATAATAACGTCATATTCATCCAGTGCCGCAAGGCCGGTGACAAGATTCAGGCCTTCGCAACCCTTAATCTGCGCCGCAAGCTGTTCGGCCCGCGCAATGGACCGGTTTGCAACCGAGATGCTTCCGGCACCGCAGTGATTCAGATGGCGGGCAGTGATGTTGGCCATCTCACCTGCGCCGAGGATGAGGCATTTGTGGTCCGCCAGATTGTCAAACACCCTTCTGACGATTTCCACGGCCGCATGCCCGATGCTGATCCCGTTTTTGCCGAGGTCGGTTTCTGTCCGGACCTTTTTTGCAATCTGAAACGCGCGGTTGAAGGTGAGCGTTGCTTCCTGATTGCAATCTCCGCGCATGACAGCGCTGCTGAATGCATCTTTAAGCTGACCGAGAATATGGGGCTCGCCGAGCACAAGGGAGTCGAGACTGGAACCGACGCGGAACAAGTGATGCAAGGCCTGCTCGTCATTCAGGATGCGCAACCATTTGCCCGTGTCTTTGAGCCAAGACTGATGTTTGTCGGCTGACGGCTTCAGGACGGGAAGTTGAGTCAGAGTCCACTGTGCGAATTCGACAAAAACATCAACAATCATTTTTGTTTTCAAATTCCCGAACAGACACAAATCAAAACGGTTGCACGTCGAGATCACGACCAGCTCTGCCGAGTCGTCTCCCATTAATTCGGAAATTATTTTGCGCAGGATTTGCGGCCCGTCCGGCAGCGCATAACCCTGAGCCCAGAGTTCGCGTATTTCGACCGGACACAGGCTGTAGTGGGCACCGCTGTAAAGCATGGTGCCCTTGAAAAGGTTTGCCGGCGGCGTGCCGGATTTGTTGTCCTTGCTCATCAGACGGGAACCTCGCCGCATTCTCCGGCCAGCGAAGTTTCAAAGAAGTCGTGGCGCTGTGCAAACGGAATTTCCCGACCGAGCATGACCATCAGTTTTACGCTCAGACATTCCAGACTCATGTTGTGGCCCGACATTGCTCCGCGCTGCGCCAGAGCGCGGCCATTCTCGTAACTGTTGAGGTCGATGGTTCCCGTTTGGCACTGCGAGGCAATGACCAACGGCAGCCCGCAGGCAGTGGCCGCTTCGGCGAACTCAAGCCAGCACTGATTTTTGAGGGGCAAGTTTCCGACACCGAACCCGCGGACAATAAAACCTTTGTAGCATCCCGTCAGCACGGTAATCGTTTCGCGCGTCAGCGGAGCCGCAGGTATAACATCGAGGACAAAAATGTCCGGATTGATTTTAAGATCAAGAGAGGGTTTATGCCTTTGAGCCCTTGCGACAACGGGTCTCATGAGAGAGCGGTTGACGTTGAAATGGACACCGAAATGACCAAGCGGAGCTGAATGCTGGGCAGCGAAGGCATGCAAATGTTCGCTGCTGCGCTTTGTTACCTGCGAGCCGCGGTACACAACACTGTCGAAACACACCATCACTTCCGGATGTCCCGAGGTTGCAAGTTCGACGGCATCGATGATGTTTGCGCGGGCATCTGTCCGCAGCTCCGCCAAAGGTCTTTGCGAACCCGTGAGCACAACCGGCTTGGTCAGTCCGGCAAGAAAAAAGGAAAGAGCACTGGCCGTGTAAGCCATTGTATCCGTGCCGTGAATAATAACGCAGCCGTCAAACCGATCCCATCGTTCATAGATTGCTGTCGCAAGCTTTTGCCACAGAGTGCAGTCGACATCCGAAGAGTCGATGTTGCAGATCACTTCGAGCTCTATTTCTGCAATTTCCTGAAGCTCCGGAACACGCGTGGCAAGCGAGCTGAGAAATGCCTGATCCTGCCGGTCCGCCTGCTGCTGCGGATCCAGAGCCATGGCAAAAGTTCCGCCTGTATGAAGAATAAGGACTTTGGAATTCTTTTTTTTCATTTCAATTCGTCCTTACCTGCTTTGTCCGCTGATGTTCCAGATTGTTCCGAAAAGTGTGAGTCCGAGGAGAGCTGTCCCCCAAATCGACAGGTGTGCCCCCCGCCGGCCTGTCCAACCCCAAGAACTTCGTCCGACCAAAGCGAGCAGATACCAAGCCCATACGGCAAAGGCCCAAACAATTTTAAGATTCGTCGAATGAATGCGCATTTTCGGATCCATGACGAGCATCACACCGGTTGCAAGGCTTACGGTAATGAGCAGAAAGCCGATCATTGAGGTTCTGCCGACGATCTTGTCCAGAGTTTCAAGGCTGGGCATGAAGGGGCGGCGTTCGAGCAGTCGGGATTTCAGCCGGCTGTAGTCCCACAGATAAAGAAGTGAACTTGAAAATGCGACGATGCAAAGCGCCTCTCCGGCCAGTGCGGTGGCGATGTGAAGCAAAGAAAGACCGGGGAGGGAATGAAGCTGTGCCGATGAATTTGAGCCGTTCAAAAAAGGACTGACAACAGTAAGCGCCCAGATAATTGCTCCCATCAGGAATTTGAGAGGACGCAATTCGTTTTTGTCGCGTTCGACAATAAGGGCGGCTACCGCAATGACACTGGCCAAACCGGCAAGAACTATCGGCAGAACTTTTCCCGACGGAGAAACGATAAGCAGCGTGAAATGCGCAGCGCAAAGAAAAATTGCGGTCAGAAAAAAACTGCGGGCAGCCTGCATGGCCGACCTTGTCCACGCCGAATCAGTGTGCCGCCAGTAAATTGACAGCGCATCCAAAAGCATGGCGCAGCCAAAGAAAACAACAAGACACAGGCGAAGTATTGATTCCAGATGCGCAATAAATTCGAGGACCAGTAAAGCCCGCTGCGAATCAGTTTCCATAGGCCCGTCCTCATTCGGCATTCTGAAAAAAGTTATCTTCGAACATCAACCACCGGTAATGCTAATGGTTTATGCCCTCAAGTTGAAGTCTTTACACCGGTTGCGGTGAAAATTTTTCTCACCTTCCGGAAAACCTTGCCGATACCCCTCTTGAAACCGGGAAAAGGGTTCCCGGTTTCGCTTAATGGCTTAATTAGAGGAAAAATTGCCATGAAGTACACCCTTGACAGTTTTCGTCGTGTTTTTGCTCCGGTGGTCCTGACCAGCGTGCTCGCAGTCGCCTGCGGTGCTTCGGTGAGTCAGATTGTGAAGAATTTCAGTTTCAATCTCGAGGAACGCAGAGCAAGCCTGCTGACCGAGTTTAATACCGAGATTGCCCTGAATATGGAAGTCGCGATTCCTATCAAAAATGCGGGTTGGGTCCGTCTGATTCCGGCTGATTCGTCCCACGGCTTTCAGATTGCGACTGATCTTGACCTTTCAGCGTTTATGGACAAAGAGCTTGCGATCGGCCGCACGACCACGCTGCCGAACGGCGTTGCATTTCCTTCCTATATTTCGTCCGATATGTACTCGGTCATGCTCAAGCGCGATCAAAAATTCAACACAAAGCTGTATCTCGGAACGACCTCCGCAAAACGCTATGTGGGAGTCGGTCTTGAGCTGAACTTCGTGGACGCACGGTTCCCCGAGGGCCTTGCGATTTCACAGACGCTGCAGGACAAAAGCCAGAAGAAAATCGGCGTTGTGAGTTTCTTTGGTCCCAAGATGAGCAACGGCCAGATGGTTGCACCGGGAGGCATTTTCATTGCCACCGATCTCAACGACCTGAAGGTTTCGGGCAAAGCACAGGGATTTACCGTCAGCTCGGCAGATGCAGACATGACGCCGGTCAGTCTGCAGCCCTACGACGGATTTGACGTTGCAGGAAACAACGCCCGTAATTACAGGCGTCCTGAAAATCAGCTCAAGCTCTTTACCAACTTCAAATCCGCAGGACGTCAGGCCGGTTTAGTGGAATAAGCCTGTTGTTTCGCAGCGGATCCTTGCAAGGCCTCCATCCTCGGAGTACGAACTTCGGATGGAGGTTTTCTTATGTTGAACGATTCTTCGCGCTCTCATGGCTCTGCCTCCGACGTGCGGCAGAGTGTTGAACAATGTCTGAGAACAGTTTTAACTCTCTCGCCTTCAGACTTGCGCAGCACCGAAATACGCTCGACTCTGGCGAACTTGCAGCAGACCCTGCAAAGGCTGCTGTCCATGGATGTTTCTGAGCGGCCGGACAAAGGGTGCACACCGAAGGATTCAGGCCCTGCGCATAAAGTGCGGAATTCCCCGAATGGTGCCGATTCCCTGCAGGACGATGAGGAGCAGGAGCAGGAGCAACAGGAGCAACAGACTAAACCTTGGCGCATGCGGGTTAAATCTTCTGCTGAAAAAATTGAAAAAAAGGCTCGGCTGGAAAAACGTGAGGCCATTCTCAAGGATTTGCGTTCCCGAGTCAGCCAATTCAGAGACGGGCAAACCTCTGAGGACTCAATCAAAGAGCCAAAAGCTGAATCAGCTTCTTCAGTTTCGTTTGGAACATTTGAAGCCCGAAAACACAGAGCATCTTTCTGGCCCGAAGGGAGTGCCGACTGGGCGCGCCAGATTCTCGGAATCGAAATTTGGATGACGCAGGCCGAAAAAAGGCAGCGCTATGTTGAGATGGTCAGGGTGTGTCATCCCGATCAAAACCAGTCCGTACCGGCTGATGCCATTCAAACTGTGAATGCAGCATGGGAAGTGATTCGCCAGCAAGGAGTTGAACTTTGAATTCTGAACACCGGCATGGCCCCGCGTGCGGCTGCGTCAACGAAAAAGGTGAGCCGCTTTACGTTACGGCTCCCTCGGAAGAAACGCACAAAGCGTTGAACTATTGCGAAAAAAACATCGAAAGTTGGCTCTCGGAGCTCGAAACTCTTGTTAAAATACCGAGCGTCAGTCTTGAAGGATTTAATCCCGAAGAACTCAAGCTCAGTGCCGAGGCAACCGCAGAATCATTGCGGCGTGCCGGTCTTGAAAAGGTGGAGCTGCTTTCGTTCGGTGACGTTCATCCCTACGTGTATGCGGAATGGGTCCATAAAAAAGACGCTCCGACTCTTCTGCTTTATGCTCATCATGATGTTCAGCCCTCGGGGCGGGACGAAAAATGGAATTCTGCACCGTTTGTTCCGACAGTTTCGCAAGGCCGTCTTTACGGACGCGGCACCGCCGACGACAAGGCGGGCATCATTGCCCATGTTGCTGCAATTGCATCGTTTCTGAAGACATCCGGCGAGCTTCCCGTGAATGTAAAAATTCTGATCGAGGGAGAAGAAGAAACCGGAAGTCATCATCTGGCGGAGTTCGTCAGACGCTACAAGCACGTTTTGAATGCCGACGCGATGATCCTGACAGACTGCGCGAACATTGATTCCGGAGTTCCCAGCGTTACAACAGCCCTGCGCGGGTTGGTTGCACTCGACGTCGAGCTTGAATCGCTGACTCATCCGGTGCACTCGGGCTTGTGGGGCGGAATTCTTCCTGACCCTGTCTTGGCTCTGAGCAAACTTCTTGCAACCCTGACCGATGATCACGGACGAATGGCCGTTGAAGGAATTTATGACGATGTCCGCGGATTGTCTGCCTCGGAACGAAAAGGATTTGAAGCGCTGCAAATGGAAAATCTCGCCCGCCGTGCAACGGGCCTTTTTTCAGAATTACCGTTCGTAGTTCCGGAAAATCAATTTGCCGAAGCACTTTGGAGAGCCCCGTCGCTGAGTATAAATGCCATTCAGAGCGGAAGCCGGAAGCTTGTCAGCAACGTTATTCAGGACGGGGCGTGGGCACGGGTCTCGATTCGAATCGTGCCTGATATGAAGCCTGAGAAAGTGCTTTCAGCGCTCGAAAAACATCTCAAAAAACATGCTCCGGCGGGATTCAGACTGAAGACAGTTCCGCAGGCTGCGAGCCACTGGTGGAGTGTGAGCGACATCAATGAACCTGCTTATCAAATTGCGGCGCGTTCCTTGGAAAAAGGATACGGCCGATCGACGCAGTTCATCGGCTGCGGTGCGAGCATTCCTTTTGTGCAGCCGTTGTCCGACGAACTTGGAGGTATTCCGGCAATTCTGGTGGGTGTAGAAGATCCCTATACAAATGCACACTCGGAAAATGAGAGTCTTGATTTGCAGGATTTCAGAAGAACACTTCTTGGACAAATCCATATGCTTGCTGATTTCAGCAAGTACCGGCGGAAATGACAGTGATGTGAATGTCAGTGGGTGGATTCGGTTGCGGCAATGGACTGAACCATTGCGTAACCGTATTTGCCTTCACGCCAAACCTTGACTTTGTTCATCTTGCCCGAATGACCTGCAACTTTGCGTGTGACCTTTTCCTTGGGAAACTTTCTCAGCGACTTTTCAGAAAGTTTGACAATAAAAAGCGTCGCAGGGTCGGACTTGATCTGCAGTTTCTCCTGCGCGTTTGCATCCATTTTGATGCTTACGGCCGGTTCTCCGTCCCAAGAGAAAAAACGGCCCTCGGTCGGCTTGTAGTCGGCAAGAACCTGCGCAGGCAGTTTGGAAACGAAGTATTCTTTGTCGGCAAACAAATCGAACACGATATCCTGAAGGGCCTTTGAGTCACCTTCAAGATCAAAATCGGGCGGATAAATTCTCGGTCCGGGAAGTTGAGTTAATTCGGCAATCGGATCGCGGGAATCTTCCGAGTCGGAGTTCACGAAGAAAAAGGTCAAACTCGCAGCCAAGGCGGCGCTGATTACCGAGCTGATGAGGGATTTTGACCATTTTTGCGATGTAAACCAAGACGAGGTTACTGAGATTGGTGCCTGAATTTCGGAGTTCAAAAGGAAATTGCGAAATTCTTCTTTTTTTGCGTTCGAAAGATTTTTTTCTCCAAAATGATCGGAGACTTGGGCCTTCCAAGCAGGGCGAGTCCGATTGTTGGAGTTTTCCGGCGTCATTCAAACGGGTCCTTTTTGCTGCTACTCGGGATACGAGCCGGCAGGCCAATTTATTCCATTTTGTTTAAGTGCTTGCTTTTTTTTTCAGCTTTCCCAGCGCGCGGCTGAGAGTGCTCATCACCGTACCGATCGGGATTTCAAGTAACTGAGCGATTTCTTTGTAACTATAGTCCTCGGCCGCAAGATAAACAATACTGCGCTGCCTAGGACTCAGGTCTTCGAACCGCTCTTTCCAGTCGTCATCGAGCGCCTGTTCGAAAAAAGCATCTTCTTGAGACTTCAGAGTCTCGGGGCCGACCGTTGACGGTGGCGGCTGCTGTGACTGCCCGCCCGTCTTGTCCGAAGTCGCATCGGGTGATTCGTCCCAATCCTCGATGGGCAAGTGGTTGAGCTTGTGCCTCGCTGCACTGCGCGAATCCAAAAAAGTGTTTTTGCAGATTTTCAGCATCCAGTTGAGCAGGTGTACGCGTAATTCCGACAGACCTTGTCTTTCCGCGGCCAGAACGGCTTCATCCGGAGTCGAAGCGGAGTAATTGTGGCTGAAAAAATTCGGGACGGCCTGCAACGCTTTGAGGAGCGTTTGCTGCATCAAGTCTTCGGCTTCGGAGTGGTTCCTGCAAAGACTCATGGAAAACCGGAAAAGGGAATTCCACGAAGGTTCAGAATAGGCAACAAAAATTTCATTCCAGTTGGCCTGTTTGTCAGTCTTCAATCAGTGTACTCCAGCCGTCGGTCATCTTTATCCGATTCTTTGCGGATTCCTCTGTAAAACTGGGAATTGCGGTAGGCTTCAAGCATATGAAGAAGTGCTACCCGACCGAAGGATGCCAGCGGAATTGCGAGAATGATTCCGTAAACACCAAACCAGTCACCAAAACACAGAACCGAGAGGATGATGATGAAGGGGTGCAATCCTGAAAACTGCCCCATGATTTTGGGAGTCAGAAGCAGGGCATCGCAAATTTGGATGAGAGCAAAACAGACCAGCACGCCGATAATGACCGAGGTCGGCGAATTGTTTGCAATGATGATGAGAAACGAAAGAACACTTCCGACAAGAATGTCGAGGTAAGGAATAATGCGCGCAATACCGGTGAGAACCCCGACGGCAACTCCGCCGGGAAGTCCGGCGACCGCAAAAGCTGCGGCGTACAAAGTGGAGAGCAACGAAATAACCAAAAGCTGACCGCGCACTACCGCTCGCAGCGTGCGATCGACCTGAAGAGTAAAAACACGCGCGCTGTGGCGCAAATCCGGCGGGACAAGAAAGACTCCTTTTTGCACGAGTCTTCTGAAATCCCGCATCAGGAAAAAGGCAAACACCGGCGACAAAACCACTGCGAGCACCCAGCTTGCAAGAATGCGGGTGTTGTCGATGATGCGCGTCAGTGAAAATGTCTGAAGGATGAGTTCGGGAGAAATTTCGTAAGTTGAAAGAAGATTTTGAAGCTTGCTCAGTTGCTTGGACGGGCCGAACTGGGTTGTGATGTATTTCGTAATATTGGGAAGAATTGTCGATTCAAGGTGCTGTTTGGCTCTGGGCAGCGTTTTAATCACCTGTTCGAGCTGGTGCATAATCAAAGGAAAAATGTACCAGACGGCAATGGAAATCAGTGCGACCAGCAGCAACAGCACCATGAGCACCACTGACGTTCGCCTGATACCGCGTTTTTCAAGCTTTTCAATCGCAGGATTGAAGAGCCAAGCGAGGACGAGTGCCAGCAGAAAAGGCCCGATGACGATCCGTAAAAAAAGAAGGCTTAAAATGACCGCGAGAAGCAGCACAAAACCAAAATAAAATGGCCGTCTGGCTGCGTGCTGGTTCATGGTGTCGAGTTCAGCCTGTTGAGTTCTTCATCGGCCTCACGAATCTCGTTGATAATTTCAATGAGTTCGGTGTTGTCGATGACATTTTTGACAGACTCCGGCAAACCGTCCTGATGCCATTCGTAAAAAGCTCTTCCCAGTTCGGCGCACAATTCCTTGCGTTTGTTGAGCTGCTGCATTTTTGACAATTGTCTCTTTGCAACTTCAACACCGCGAATGACTTCCTGCTGTCCGATGCGCGCAACGTCCGTGAGTGACTCCTGAAGCTTTTTGAGCTCCTCGGGTATGGTTTTCATTTTGACTCCTTGCCGGAACTTGAACGTATCACTGAGGAAAGCACCACCGCAATTGCAACCAGCGGGATATATGCAAGCCAGTGTGAGCCGATGAGCGCGAACAGCAAAAATGATCCCGCCGCGCCCATGCTCCATGCCCTGAGAAGGTCTTTATATTTGGCTGTCAGATGATTATTTGCTGCTGATTGGAGCAGATGGCTGAGTTCCGCCCGACCTCCGGCGACCAGAGCGACTGAACTGTGCTGTGAGATATTGAGCAAAACAAACAGGACTGCCAAGCACAAGCCGAAAAGCATGGCGGCGGGGACGGGGCAAAAAAGAACAACCGAACCGACAAACACGAACGGGCTCAGCAGGCTCACAGCAGACTGCCACGCTGAGTTTTTTTTGGCAGTCATTGATGCCAAAGCGCCAAATGCGGCGGCAACGGCACTCGACAAAAGAGCCCCTTTTGCGGAGAAATAAAACTGCAGGCCAAGCAGGTAAAACGGAAATGCGACAACAAGAAACCAGAGGATCAGATTCATGCGCCGAGTGATATTGTTGTCATTGTTTCTCACGGTATCACCTGCTTTCGGGCAAACCACTTCGAGTGAATACAGAGGTTCATTCAGACCAGGACACAATCTTACCGTTGCAACCGGATTGCAGCAATCGCGCTGGTCACTGAATCTGGAGTCTCTGGAAAAACCTCTGACGACCGAGCGATTTAATTTTCTGACATTTATGGCCTACACCTATCACTTTCAGGTCATTCAATGGACAGGTTTGACCGTCGGTACTTCAGTGCAGCTTATTCTCGACAGAACTTCAAAAAGCGGTTTTCAGCCCAAAACAGGGTTGGGTCTTCCGTCGGTTTTGGCGGGCATCGTTCAGAATTTAGGCACAGACGCGCGGCTCCTGCTGCTCGGCGAATTCGGGGCTGCTTGGTATCCCTCATTCAAATGGAAAGTAGAGCAAACTCAGGCAGAATACCTCGGGGCAGTTCCTGATTTACTGTCGCTGAGCGCTCAAATTGATTTCGGTCTGCAAAAGAGAAATGTATTGTCGGTCATTGCCGGATGGCGGCTGGCCGCAGATTACATTGTCGGAGACAAGCCAGCCGTGACTGCGGAAGCCGCGGGATTTCCGGAGTTTCGGCACGAGGGATGGTATCTTGGGGTTGGCCTGACCCGTCAGGTCACCGAAACTCTCACCGGTGTTCAGAGTCAAAATTGAACCCGACCGGTGAAAGATTCAGTTTTTAACGCTGTTTTCCACGAAGATTCTGATTATTTCATATTCTTTTTCGCCGCGCGGCAAGTTCACGGTTACGACTTCACCAACTTTTTTGTTGATGAGCGAGGCAGCGAGCGGACTGGAAATCGAGATCGCATTCATCTTTAAATCCGCTTCAAGGTCGCCTACGATCTTGTAGGTTTTTTCCTCGGGCTTGGAGTCTTCGGTGACATCCTTGAGCCGGACGGACGCACCGAACACGACCTTTTCAAGCGTGCCGGCGTCGATTTCAATCACCTGAAGACGGGTCAGTTTTTCTTCAAGTTCCATGATCCGGCCTTCGATAAAGCTTTGCCGTTCACGGGCTGAGTGGTACTCGGCGTTTTCGGAGAGATCTCCGAGAGCACGCGCGTCCGCAATTTCAGTAATGACGGCCGGTCTGTCCACCGTTTTGAGGCGTTTGAGTTCGTCTTTGATTTTTTCAAGACCCGCTGGAGTAATCGGAATCGGCGACGTCATGATGGAGTCCTTCGTTCAATGAATGAAAAAAGAATCGACCACTTTTGTCAGCGGCCGACTCTGTCTTTCCAAATCTCTCCGGCACGCTATCATGCCTTTGTCTGACCTTCAACGTACTTGAGTCTGAGATCATAGAGCAATCCGTCGATCAAATGCTGCTCTTCAGCGTCGAGATTACCTTTTGTTTTTTGCTGAAGCATGGCGAGCAGTTCGATATTCTGCTCTGCGATTTCAAGGTTGAGCGAGGTTTTGCCGTTTTCGGGCTCAGGCACGAGTCCGAGTCCCACAAGTGCTGCGTTTGCAAGCGAAAGAGTGAGTAGTCCGAAAAGAGAGGTGACTTGTTCCACTGGGACGGCTCCTTCGAGAAATGCGGCGGGTGACCCCGACGGCGGCCGACAGGCCTGAAGAAACTATGACGCACGTCAGGCTCAGTCCTGCATGGCATCTTATAATAATGATGTGAGGGCGCCTTTCAAGAGTGTGCCTGCCTGAGGTCTTTCTGGGAACGGAGGCGCGGATATGCCTTTTGCAATACAGCTCATGGATGGTCAGCGCTCGGGTGAAATTCTGCCCCTGATTTCAAATTCCGTTACAATCGGTCGTTCTGCGGGCGAAATTCTCATCGAAGACACAGAAGTTTCGGGACGGCATTGCACCGTTCAAATGAATTCCGGTGAATTGATCATTATTGATCATTCAAGCAGGAACGGGACTTTTCTCAACGGCCGGCGGGTTGACCGTAACCGGTTGCGGGCCGGTGATACTCTTCAGATCGGACAATCTGTTTTCAGAATCGTAGAATGGCCGGAGACTCCGAATTTCGTCGATCCCGTTGCCATTGCGCAGGAATGGTGCAGGCAAATCTCGGAGAGTCCCGAAATGCAGGCACACAAGGAAATGTCCGCACTGGTCGAAAAGGAAATCGAACTTTGCATTTCAGATGTTCAGATTCGGTTGACACTTGAGTCGAAAGACGGACGGATCATCAGTCATCTTGTCCCGTCTGCGGAAGTTCTTCTCGGCCGCGCAGGGAGTGTGCCGCTGCTCGCCGAAGACGAAGAAGCATCCAGAAAACATGCACGTCTGTTTATTGATTCCGAAGGATATATCGTTGTTGAAGATTTGGGTTCGGCAAACGGAACGTTCTTTAATGAAGAACGTCTAGCCGGCCGCAGAAGGGTTTTTTCAGGCGACAAAATCAGACTCGGCAGGACAATCGTCAAGGCGAATCTTTCAATTACGGAATTCAGTTCTGCAATTCAGTTCTGAGCAGTTCAAAGCGCTCGTCGGCAGTTCGCGACCTGTGGTTTCTGAGAAGATGGGCTGCCTTTTCAAGGTCAGGAAGTTTACGCAGCAGAATAAGTTTCTGAACGTCGGGATGATTGGACGCTATTACGCTGACACCCGACCCTCCGACAACCACGGGAGCATGCGGAGCGACAAGCACACTCAGTTTTTGAAACGAATGCATCATGTTCGTAATACTCAGGGACGAGGCGCAGCTGACAACAACAAGTGTCGGCTTGCGGCGCGCGCAGTAATCTTCCAAATCAACAACAGGCGTGTTGGCTCCAAGGTAGGTCACGCGGTAGCCCCACGTTTTCAGATAGAGAGCGACCCTGAGCAATCCGAGTTCATGCAGTTCATGCGGAAGGGTTGAACACACGGCTATGGGCTGGTCGTCATTGTCGATGAGAGAATCGTTCAGGTAAAACAATCCCAGAAGCATGTGCTTCAGACGAGCAGTCAGCGCGTGTTCGGCGGCAACGGTAATTTCCCCGCGGTGCCAATGCTCACCGACCTGAGCCATAAGATCAAGCGCGTTGTCGGCGAATGACAGAGCACTGTTTGAAAGAGCGTAGACCTGTTCGAGTGCTCTTATGGCCGCTTCCATGTTGTCCTGCTTGAGCGCACTCAAAATAGCCTCAAACGGCGCGGGCAAAGCCTGTCCGGATGTTTCGGTGTTTTCGCTGTTGACCGGACTGCTCAAAGAAAAAAACGAGTTGGCCTGTTTGAGCAGGTCTTCCCGTCCGAGGGTCGAAATATTTCTGAGTTCGTTGCCCTGACCCCGCAAATGGGTGACGAACCAAAAGAGTTTCAGGTCGTCCTGCGTGTAAAGTCGGTGACCGCCGCGGGTTCTTTCCGGTGTAAAAATTGAATACCGGCGTTCCCATGCCCGCAGTGCAGACGTGGATACGCCTACAATTCCTGCGAGTTCCTGAATCGTCAGATATTTTTTTTCTTCCTTCATTCCGCCTCTGGGGTTGGGGTTTTCCTTCTCACCCAATTACTTTTCGACGTTACAGGGCGTCGAATAAAGCCCAACTTAAACTCGGGTAGTTTAAGGAATTTAATGTGTATCCGAATGCTTGTTAAGAGCCGCAATTGATGAAGTTTTTAGCTGATTGTCGAGTAATCTGCGAGTTTTGTCTAAAGAATAGACACAATGGTCCGGTGAGCTGAAGAGTGGTCAGTTTTTTCGAGGGTTTCCGGTTTGGAACAGGGCTTGCTGTGGACTTTGACGGAGTCCCCGTGCGGGACGAAATGATCCGAGGCGGAGAAAGTCTATGAAAAGCAAATTTATGATCCCGATGGTCGTCCTTTTCGGATGCCTGTTTCCAAGCTGTGTATCCAAGGAACAGAAACCTGAAGACAGAGTTAAAAGTTACCGCATTGGCGGCGAGTCCTACGGTGTTCTTGATCGTGAAGACGAAGTGTATCCATGGCTCGATCCCAAGTACGACAAGGGGATTTATGCGTCTTCGGCAGAGACCGCACCGTTCCGTGAAAATGCCCTAACCTCCGAAAATCTTCGCGGGCGCATTCAAAAAACATCCAAGAAAAGAAAAAAGTAGGTCGTCTTCAGACGGCAACAGACAGGGCGCTGCGTTCGTCATTAAATTCTCCCGCACCCTGCGGGCAGCTGAATATCATAAATTCCCAGAGAACCGTGTCGCCGCTCATGGTCAGACGCATGTTGTCGAGCAGTTCAATTTGCGCAGTCGCATCGGCAATCAGCTGATTTTTTTTCCAGACGGCAGCAATCGAGACTCCCGACTGATCGAGTTCCAGTGTGAAATTGACCAGAGTGTCGCAGGACACCGACAAATCGATGCAGGCATCGAGAAAATTCAACACGTAAGTACTGAGTTCAGCATCAGGACGGGTCGCCGAAAACAAGGGGAACGGAAGGCTTGTGCGTTCGGTTTTGAGTCGCGGCCGCGGCCGGATGTCGGATCTGCGCAGCCGCGATTCGATTTTTTTCTGGAGAGGATGAATGAGTTTTTCTGTGTCTCCCGCCGAGCGCGACACGCAGATTTTGGTTTCGGAACTGATTTGATTTTTGCTTTGAGAACTTCTTTGAAGAAGTTCTGCCGTAAAAGCCGAAATGTAATAGAGTTCGAAAGCCGGAGTATTCAGGCTGTGGCGCCAGAACAAAGGCTGTAAGTCGTCCCATTCTGCCTTGGGTTCACCCGTTTCGAGGATTTGCGTTCGGGTTGCACTCACGCGATTGTTTTTGCGCTTGGATGTTCTCATCGAGACGTAAAGGTAGAGCCCGACTGAGGCCACAACGACCGCAATCAGGACGAGTTCGCGCGCAACACTGGTCTCAGAAATACTAAAACTCACTTTGATTCTTCCTTGCTCTCTCTGATTCTGCGCTAAGTTTCGGCGTTTGGCACATGCGAAACGGTGTCACCGGACGTCTGAATTTTGTCGAGCTGCAGAAATTGGCAGTCTGCGATAATCTGAAGTCTTGGAGGTACAGCTTTTGCCGCAAACCCTCGATTCATTGCCGCCGCCCGCCGTTCAGTGGAGGCGGGAGAGTGATGAAGAACGAAAACAGCGCCTCGAACGAGCTGGAATCGTTGAGCCCCCGCCTGCGCCGAAAGTCCGGCCGGAGGAAGGGGCGGCAACTGTCGTTGACAAAACCTCGGTTGTGGCGAGGCTCAAAGAGCAGGTCGTTGCCAACAAAGAGAAAACGAAAAAATCATATCTGATCTGGTGGTCTGCGGATGCTGCAAAATGGCGCGCACTCAGGTCGCCGACCAACACCTCAACCCTCGGCTATGGTTCTTTTTCGGTGGGAGCGGAACTGACACATCCGGAATGGTTGATTGGCACGACGGTTTTTTCGTTCGGACCAAGAGCTGTCTTTTACAACGGCGGACAATACGCAAAGCTCACTGATCCCTTTTTCGACGGCAACGGCTTTGCAAACTTCAGTTCCAGCGAAATCGGCATGGCTGCAACGTTCACCCGTTTTGGAGAGGAGTCTTCATCCGGATTGCGCTGGTTGGGGGCTGCGGGGATCGCTTACACGCCCATGCGTTGGATTTCTGCCGAGGCCAGTCACTCGGCATCCATGATAGCCCGTTCCGATACTTGGTCCCGAACTGCAATCAGTCTTCCGGCACTTAACGTTCAGGCCGAGGTCGGTGCAGACTGGAACTCGCTCATTCAGGTTGGTGTTTTTGCAGGTGTTCACGGGGCATGGCCTTTTCAAATCCGCTTGCGAACAGGCTTGCGCTTATCCATGGGGATGCCGTTGCATGCCAACGCTGAAGAAAAACGATAAATTCAGACCATTCGCAACGGTTGTCCTGCTGGCTTCGGCGGCTGTGATTTTTGCTCAATGCACAACCGTCAGCAAGGAAGAAAAAGCGAGGGTTCTTGATAAAATTCTGCGCGATGAAGCAGAAGAAAAACGTGCAAGTCGATCCGAAAAGCCGAAAATGTTGGCTGCATTGGTGCCTCCGGTTCAAACTCCTGAACCCGAGCCTGAATCTGAACCGACACCTGAGCCTAAGGCA
>RFOM01000220.1 GCA_009926615.1 Pseudomonadota bacterium | reverse complement strand
GTCGCGAATATGCTAAACGAAGGATTGTCATTGCGATGAATGTTAAAGATCGAGATCTTGGTGGCTTTGTGACAGAGTTACAAAAGAAACTCGATGCGCAATTAAAGTTGCCTGATGGTTATTATTTTGTGTACGGTGGTCAATTTGAAAATATGCAGCGAGCTCTCAATCACTTGGCTCTCATTGTGCCCGTGACGATTCTTGCTATCTTTTTCTTACTCTTTATATTATTTAATTCGGTGCGTTACGCCACAATGATTATTACGGTACTTCCTTTTGCGGCGATTGGTGGTGTATTTGGTTTAGCTATTACTGGCGAATACCTCTCGGTCCCAGCTTCCGTTGGATTTATTGCCTTATGTGGTATCGCTGTATTAAATGGCGTAGTGTTGATTACTTGCATACAGCACTTAAGATCAGAAGGTTTAACTCAAATAGAAGCTATTCGCGAAGGATGTAAACAAAGATTAAGGCCTGTATTGATGACGGCAACCGTAGCACTTTTAGCATTAGTACCGTTTTTATTTGCAACAGGGGTAACTGTAACTGAGCAGTTTTTTGTTGTTCCGGAGGTAGTGCCTTCGGTAATTGTAATTCCTGATGCATTTATGATTGCTGGTAAACTTGAAGAAGGAGTCATGTCTGAGCAGTTACGGACACCGTCTGCATCGGTAATTGTGAAAGGTATGACGGGTGTTGCCGGCGTTCCTCCGGCTGTCGCGTCTTCACTGATAATCTGATTCCCGATGTCAGAAATCACGGGTGCCGAGTCTACAGAGTTGAAATTGATGGTGACTACATGATTTGCAGAACAGAGAAGTCTGTTGTCGCAGACTCTGTACGTGAATGAGTCTCCGGAATTGTAATTCAGTTCCGGAGTATACACGACTGGTCCACTGAGCGTGGTTGCTGCAGGAAGGGGAAAGGTTGAGAGCACTCCGTGTGCAGGCGGTGTTACGATGTCGTAGTTCAGAGTATCGCCATCAGGTATATCTGAACCTGTTGCCAAGGTGACTGTATGATTTGTCGGAGAACCAGAGATGCTTTCGTATAAAGTTGCGGTCGTGTCGCCGCCGCTGATAGTCGGAGCATCGTTCACATCGAGCACCGACACTAGGAAGGTTTTTTCGACATACCCGCCGTTATGGGACCATTTCAGAGAGATTGTGGCGG
>RFOM01000219.1 GCA_009926615.1 Pseudomonadota bacterium | reverse complement strand
AATAAATATATAACACAAACCAGAGCAAACAAATCAGAGCAAATATTTACAGGGTGAAAAGACGACGACGGGGAATCGGATTGAGGGGTTAAGGTCCAGACGCCAAGTTCAAAAAACGGATTTAAGGGCCATCATAACGTTCAAAGAGTACACAGACGAATGTTTGTGCAGTTCGAGCAGTCGACAAAGGCCATATGCCTTCCACGTGGCGATATCACCCGAGTAAGAGCAGCTCTTGGCAGAAGCCTCCGAGCGCTTCGCCAGGACACTCAGATGCACGCTGCATGTCAGCACTCACACCGGGTGTCAGTGCTACCATGCACACGCAACTCGTGGCAGCACTGAACTTCATGGCACCACCGTTGACCACACAGCAGACCCAAGCGGCCTCCTGTGCGTCAAGGACGCTTCCGCGCCCGGCTAAACTCACGCGCAAAGCTCCTGAGCTCAGGGCGTAGGGCGCTCGTATATGTCGAGCTCGAACCTACTGCGGCCGCGGGCTCGCAGCTGCGTGCAGAAGCAGACTAATGCAGCGTCGAAGTCCAGACTGCGGGTATGGTCGTGTAGCGTCGCGAGCATCCCGAGGTCGCGCTTCCTGGCCACAACCACGCCCCACCTGTCACACGGCAAAAACTTTTCGAGTTGTGCGCGCAAGTCCGCGGCGGCTGAGAATCGCACCTCGACGGGCGCGTGGCCTGCTTGAACCGAGCGCCGCTGTCCGTTCCGCACCCAACAGAAGACGCGCAAAGCAGACGCGTAGTCACAGCGAACCTGCGGCATGCCCGGCGCTATCTCTTAAATGCTGCAGGCGCCAAGGTCCGGACCCAACGACCACGAGCAGCATCTCGCTCCGCCGCCAAAGCACTGCAGCATGCCAAACGCGGTTACGCGGTGGACTGCAATCCTGTGTGATCTTGTTACAGATCTCATGGAATCAAACAGCGTTCGCAGGCATCGCTCGCGGAGAGAGCAGCTGTCGTCGCGGCCAGGAGTTGCTGGCAGGTCAAGAGTCGAGGCAGTTGCGCGACCGCGTGCATCCTTGCGCTCGGTGCAAATCGCTGGTGTTGCCAACGTCAAACTGGGTTTTTTTTGACACATCGTTTTCTTTTTTTCGACGCTCCGTCCTTCTTTTCGACGCCGGGTTTCGACCCCATCTCACTTTTCCCAAGCACTAGTGTGGACTTTTCTAGCACAGAACTTTCTCTTCTTTTACACAAATTCAATTGAAT
>RFOM01000218.1 GCA_009926615.1 Pseudomonadota bacterium | reverse complement strand
GCGCGGGCGGCGCGGGCGGCGCGGGCGGCGCGGGCCGCGGCGCGCGCGGCGGCGCGAGCGCGCGCGCGAAGGGCGCGCCCGCCAGCGCGCGGAGGGCGGCCGGCGCGAAGCGGGCGGCGATGTCCCCGAAGAGCGCGTGCTCGCCGCAGGCGATGACGTACTCGATGTCGCGCGCGGCGCAGCCGGAGGGGCGCAGGAAGCGGTGCACGACGTAGTAGAAGAGGTCGTCCTGGAGGCGGCAGCTCGGCTCCGGCGCGTAGTGCGCGACGCCGGCGGCGGCCGCGAGCTCGGCGCGCAGGCCGGCGCAGGCGGGCGAGGCGACGGCGGCGGGGACGACGAGGCGCGCGGGGGGGCCTTCTGCGCGACGCCGCTCGGCGCGGCGCAGCGCCCGCGCGAGCGCGGCGAGCAGCGCGGGGTCGCGCAGCGGCGGGCGCGCGAGGTCCGCGGGCGCGCAGGGCGCCCAGACGCGGCCGTCGGGGGCGACGAGGCCGGCGCTCGGGCGCGCCTGGCAGATGACGCGCTTGTTGACGGTCACGCCCTCGTGCACGAAGGTGATGCGGAGGTCGCGCGCCGAGAGGTGCGTGACGAGGCTGCTGCAGCAGTCCATGCGCCGCACGCCGGAGGTGCGCTTGCACTTGACGAGCTCGCCGGCCTGGCGCAGGTAGAGCACGCAGCCCTCGGCGTCCGCCGGGAGTGCGCGCACGAAGGCCGGCCAGCTGCGCTCGTCGACGGGCGCCCAGCGCACGGGCACAACGCACGCGGCAGGCGCGGGGTCAGCGGCGGGGGCGGCGCCCGCGAGCAGCACGCGCAGGGCCTGCGGCGCGGCGAAGGCGGCGGCGGCGCTCTCGGGGCCGCAGTCCTCGGCGGCGTGCGGCGCGACGGGGAGCGCGCCGATGAGCGCGACGTAGGGCAGGCCGCGCCGCGCGCTCGGCTCCTCGCGCAGCCAGCACTCGAGGGCGGCGCCCCAGGTCGGCACGTTCTTGATGCGGTTGCGCTCCTCGCGCGGGCGGCGCGCAGTGCCGCAGATGTTCGTGAGCCGCAGCAGCACGTCGAAGGCGGTCGCGCGCACGAAGAGGGGGTCGGCATCGTCGGCCGCGAGCTCGAGCACGGTCCCGAACGCGTAGTGGCGGCGCGCGAGGCCGGCGGCGGCCAGCGCGAAGGCCGCGCCGTCGCCGCCCGCGCCCGCGGCGGCGCGCGCCAGCGCGGGCGTCGCCTCGGGGATCAAGCGGCC
>RFOM01000217.1 GCA_009926615.1 Pseudomonadota bacterium | reverse complement strand
GACCGCGTTCGTTGGTCAGGATTCTGTCAAAGATGAAAACCATCTGCTCCATGTCAAAATCTTTAAGTTCGTCTTCCTTGAGCATAAACCGCCGGAAAATATCTTCGATGTACTGATAGCCGGCCTCATCGCCGAGCTGCGCCATGACAGCCGCATACTCGAGTTTGGTATCCACGGTTTCACTTTCAGCGAAATACTTTCTGGCAAACGGAAGAACTTCTTTATGACCGGCCATTGCGAAAACCATTGCACGAACACCAAAACCATAGGCAGTAGGTGAAAAATTCACCAACATCTGAATTTGTTCGCCGGAGAACGGCTGTTCCGGAAATTTTGATGCAAGCTCCTTAAGCTCCTCAAAAAATCCTGATCCGGAATCTCCCAAATCTTTAAATGTTGTTAATTCAGTGAGAATTTCTTCGTGTGTGTATTTTTTCATCAGAACCTTCCTCAGGCGAGTAAACTGAAAGTCAAATATGCGAACTTTAAACCCGCAATTTTTGCAAAAAACAAAGTCACTCGTATTCCAGAGTCTCCCAGACCACATAGTAGTCCGCCTCTTTGCGATAGCGCGCAAGCATCTCCTGACCGCGTTCGTTGGTCAGGATTTCTTCGAAGATAAAAACGAGATGGTCAAGATCATAGTCTTTCATCCCGTCGTCCTTTCTCATGTAACGCTCAAAACTATTCTCAATAAACCGGTAACCGGATTCATCGCCGAGCTGCGCCATGACTGCCGCGTACTCGAGTTGTGATTCAATTTTTTTGCACTCGTTAAAAAACCTGCTCACATATGGCAAAATTTCTGAATGTCCGGCCTTTGCAAAGACAACTGCTATGGAAAAAAATCCGTCCGGAGTCGGCGAAAAGTTCACCAGCCAGTCTAATTGCTCCTTTGAAAATTGCTGTTCGGGAAGTCTGGATGCAAGAACTGCAAGCTCCTCAAAGTAGCCTGATCCTGAATCACCAAAGTCCTTAAACACCGTTAACTCTTTCAGTGCCTCTTTGTGTGAAAACCTGTTCATTGCAACCTGCTCCGAGTATGGAAAAATCCAACATGTAAAATTAAAAACAAATTAAAATCCGCTGTTGGCGGCGACTTCACTCGTATTCCAGAGTCTCCCAGACCACATAGTAGTCCGCTTCTTTGCGATAGCGCGCAAGCATCTCCTGACCGCGTTCGTTGGTCAGGATTCTGTCAAAGATGAAAACCATCTGCTCCATGTCAAAATCTTTAAGTTCGTCT
>RFOM01000216.1 GCA_009926615.1 Pseudomonadota bacterium | reverse complement strand
CGGCGGCGCGCGCGCTGGCCGAGCTCCCGGCGGCGGCGCGCGCGCTGGCCGAGCTCACCGGGGCAGCGTCCGCGCGCGCGCTCGTGGCGCACATCGAGGGCCCGGGGTGGGTGCGGGTGACGCCGAAGTTCCGGCGGCTCGCGCAGGAGCTGTACGGGGACGCGGACGCGGACGCGGACGCGGACGCGGACGCGCCGGCGCCCGAGGACCGGGCGGACGACTGGGAGGACGACGTGCCGCTCGCGAGGCTCAAGGAGGTGCGCGCAGCCAAGCGCCGCAGGGCGGACGCAGAGTAGGGTGCATGTGACGTGGCCTGGCGCGCGGCGTCGTCCCGCGCGCGGGCGCGACTTTGCGTGCTGTTTACGGTCTTGGTATATAAAGTAAGGATGGAAATGAGCGCGTCTGTTTACACATGGTGTCGTGGATGCCGGACAATGTTCTTTGCAAGACGTTTTGTCCGCGTACATGACCTGCAACTTGCATTTCGCAGCATATGCAACTTCCACGCAAGAACTATTCGACCCATTGACCATAGACTGTCCACAAAACGCGGACTTGACACTGGCCTTACTGGCAGAGAAAGCAGAGGAGGGAGTGTATGTCTCCTCCGAGCGATCGTCTCGGAAGACGCAGGCTTCGCCGGTCTGAGGCCCGCGAGTGTCCGGCTTGCCTGGTGTTGCGAGCCGTGCAGACGATGAACGAGACATCGTCACGGAAGGAAAGGTACATGTGTATTTAAGAAGTGCAGGGCAGAATCCAAAATGCTTTTTTCTATTTCGGGAGGCACACGAGGCCGACTTGGAGACTGCGCGGGCACAGACGGCGATTGTCTATTTGAAGAGTTCGGCTCCGTGCGTGCGGAGCAAGGCGCGTGGGACATGAGCTCAGACTCGACCGCGGGCGAGGAGAACCAGCAAGGGTGCTGGGATTACGAGTACGACACGAAGGAGGAGGAATTTGCTGTGCAAATGGCAGACGTCCGGAAGAAGCTTGAGCTCGCGGTGAAGCAGGACGAGGAGACGAAAGCGAGCATGGACGACATCCAGCAGACGCTCGACGAGAGCGATGCCGACTGCCAGCGCCTGAAGACGCGGATCCGCAAACTCGAAGAGCTCCGCGACGAGAGCCTGGCGCAGGCCAGGCGCATGCGAGCGAACATGGAGGAGTTTCAGAGGAAGCGCGAGGCGAGCGCGCGCAACCAGAAGCGCATGCGCGAGGAGCTCGCGGAACTCGAGCACGCGCGCGACGAGAACCTGCGGGAGCGCGAGCGCCGCGGCGAGGAGCTGGCGCGGGAGC
>RFOM01000215.1 GCA_009926615.1 Pseudomonadota bacterium | reverse complement strand
CCATGACTGCATATATCAGATAACGCCTCAAAATAATGACCCTCTTTTCTCTTACCCTTTGATAAGTATTGCCGCTGTCGTAAGGGGAAACAACCCACTAGAGTCACAAAGTCACCGCTGCACGAGTACTTTTTGCAATGACTCAAATCCGATACAGTCCAAAATACATCAATGCGCTCATCATCTGCCATCTTCCGCTGATCTTCGGGCTTACTGTTTTTAATTTCTCACTCAATGTTTCCGGTACTCCGGAGCTTCACAACCATCTGATGACTGTTACGGAAATTGTCGGGCTTTCTCCGCTGCTGCTTTTGCTTCTCAGCAAATTTCCTGTGAAAAGTGCCGACGGTCTGCGCGCGGAACAAGTGACACCGCCGTTGATTACCGGAATCGTGATCATGTTACAGATCAAAAATCTTTATCTCCGGCTGACCGGCATTGAATATGACGTTCATGGATTTACACTTCAGGGAGTGCATGTCCCGCTTCTGATTCTCGGAGAATCACTGCCTTCCCTGAAATCGCGGATTCGGCCGGCGGGCAATGCAGGAATATGGCCGGAAATTTTACTGATTTCAGTCGGACTGTTCACGATTATTCTGTCGATACCGGAAGTTCGGTCGATCAATCCAGATTTTATTTATATGTTTTCGGCTGTCTCTGCCACGCTGCTTTCGGCTGCCGGAATTGTTTTTTTCTGGCTTACAAAATTTGCAAGTGCCAATTCAAAAATGCTCAGCATTATTCTCTATTATTGCATTCAGGCCGTTGCACTCAGTTTTTTCATTCCTTCATTCGATTCCCAAATCAACGCCTCACTTCTTTATATGGGAACAATATTTGCACTCGCACTTGACTCCGTCTTCCTGAGGCCGGATGTGCTGGTTGAAAACGGATTTTCTTTGTCCGCTGCAAACAGAAAACTGCGCGACGTTTACGAAAAAAAAATTACGGACAGCGCCAATCTTGCAATGGCCACGCTCGACAGCCTGTCGGCGCAAATCTGCATCCTCAATGCGGACGGTGAAATCACGGCTGTCAACAGAGCATGGCGTCAGGGCGTTCTGAAGTCTGAATCAGCCGACACTGCCGGAATCATCGGCAAGGACTATCTGCAACTTTGCCGCAGCGGAATCTCATTTCATTCAGCCAAACACCTTGAACCGTCGATCTTAAAAATTTTGAAGGGTGAGAAGGAAGAATCCACCGTCAATTACCCTTCTCCTTCCGGTTCCGGAATCAAATGGTTCCTGTGCAGGCTCAGCTGCTTTGAAAGCTCAAACGGACGCAGTGTCGTTGTGGCACACGAGGATATAAGCG
>RFOM01000214.1 GCA_009926615.1 Pseudomonadota bacterium | reverse complement strand
TAATAATAACTAAAATTTAAATAAATATATAACACAAACCAGAGCAAACAAATCAGAGCAAATATTTACAGAGTGAAAAGACGACGACAGGGAATTGGAATCGACTGGATGTGGAGCGGGATTCATGTTAAAACCGTTTATTAGAAATAAAAAAACGAAAAGCACTTTGCGCGCCACGCACCTCCGTGTTCGTGGTGCCCTTGACGTCGGCGTGCATTGCCGACGTGGTGTCCGTGAGGTGCTGCACTCGTGGGCTGCATGCTTCTGAAATGCAAGAGGTTGGGGCGTCGAAGTGGAGCGCCGAAGAAGTGCGAAGGCTTAAAGTCGCGTGCAGGTGCAAGCGCACAAGGAATTGTAAGAGAGTGAATTCACTCTCAAGAACGAGTTTCGACCAAGAGTGCCATTGTTTATTAACAGGAAAGGAGAATAGAAGATGATTGCTCGGCTGTATGACAGCCGTTTCGTGGACCTATATTGAGAACTTCGGATCAGTATCGGCTTGCTGGACGAGGGTTACCATAAGAGCCAGCGTGTAGCAGATAAGCTTCACGACACGCCTCACGTCTTTGCATGGTCTAAATAAACTTGAATAGCTCATCGCGCTTGTGCCACCTGCATGCACCGTCCTCGTAGTGCACGAAATGCGTGCCGCTTTTACGCGAACGGATGTGCTTGACAACAACGCCGTGAAAAGGAACGAGGTCAGACAGCTCTGGATCGACGTCCTCGGGAAAGCCTTTCGGCACCCACAAAACTGCGACTTTCCTGCCCACGTCGGAGCGGGGCTTGCGGTGCAGCGTCTTCCTGGCGACGGGCGCGGCGATGGCGGCGGACGCGGCGGGCGCGGCGATGGCGGCCTCCGTGCGCCTTTCCTTGACAAGATCTCGGAACGTACAGAGTGCGTACGCGGCGCTCATCAACCCTTGCTCCGCGTGATCCTCGCGCCCCTGCAATTGCACAATTTTGCTCTTTGCCTTGCCAACGTCGTCCTGTAGCATCTCACAGACCTTGTGCAACTTGTCAATGATTTGTATCGCCTCGATGACCTGTTCAGCGCGCACTCCTGCACAAGGTTCGGTGGCATGGGATGCGATAAGGCCGCTCGCGGCGCTCACCACAGGCGCGTCATCCGAACAAATTGTCTGCATGTCCGGGACTGCCGCGACGTGGCTGTGCACTTAGGCTCTCATGACGAAGACTTTTGTAGAAGTTTGTAAGCTCGGTCTCCAACTTCCAAAAAATGTAAAACGGTTTTAACATGAATCCCGCTCCACATCCGGTCGATTCCAATTCCCCGTCGTCGTCTTTTCACTCTGTAAATATTTGCTCTGATTTGTTTGCTCTGGTTTG
>RFOM01000213.1 GCA_009926615.1 Pseudomonadota bacterium | reverse complement strand
AAAAATGTTCAATTTCTTGACAGAAACTTTCTTTTGAAGATCGAAATAAAGCCATGGATTTTGATTTGACAGACTGTGATACATCGAGTCTGTCTGACTGTACACTGTCCGGTCATCATTAACAAAATATGGGTAGTAATCAGCATAAACATCAATTGCTATTACAGGACAATTTATAGACCCTGTACAATTCCGTGCCAAATTTATTTGTGAGCTACTTCTCACACTCTTATATTTTCCCACTACACAACTGGAACACAATTCACCGTCAAATCCAGAATATCCTGGGTTGCAAATACAATCTCCTTTAAATTTTGAATTTATACTTGTTGTATTAGAATTTAGCTCACATTTGTTGCAAGGACTAGACCCGGTTACTGCCTTGTACTTCCCCAATTCACAAGCTAAACAATCACCGCTATCGGGTCCCGTGAACCCTGCATTGCAAATACAACTAGTAATTGATTGAGATCCACTAAGAGAAGTTTTATTGGGGGGACAAGCTAAACACTCTCCGTTGTTCAGTGTTATGAACCCTGCATTGCAAATACAACTACTGTTTGTTGAAGATCCACTTCGAGAAGTATAGGAATTGATAGGACAATTTTTACAGGTACTAATTGAAGTAGCACCTACTATCTCGGAGTATGTGTTGACCGAACAGTTCACACATGTGCTTGGTGTCGTAGCTCCTGTAGTTGTACTAAATTTACCAGCTTCACACTTTATACAAATGTCGTTTGTATTTGCTGTAGTATTTGTCCAGTACGTACCCGCAATACAATTCACACAAGAACTCGCCCCTATGAGAGCAGAGGCGTACTTGCCAGCACCACAGTTCACACATGTGCTTGGTGTTGTAGCTCCTGTAGTTGTGCTAAATTTACCAACTTCACACTTTATACAAGTGTCGTTTGTATTTGCTGTAGTATTTGTCGAGTACGTACCTGCAATACAATTCACACAAGAACTCGCCCCTATGAGAGCAGAGGCGTACTTGCCAGCACCACAGTTTGCACACGTGCTTGTTGTAGATCCAAAAGTTGCAATAAATTTACCAGCTTCACAGTCTATACAAATATTGCTTGTATTTGCTGTAGTATTTGTCGAATACTTACCAGGAGGACAAATCTCGCTAATACATTCTTCAAAAAGATATCCAAGAATTTCTATTTCCTGAATATTCATCGGATGTGAATTAAATTGTTGAATTGACACGTACCTACCATTCAAAACACATTCAAAAGTTTTTGTAAAAACGTCTTTTTCAAATTGACTTTGATTTGAAAGACACGCTTCGTTTTGTTGAAAATTAGGAGAATTTCCTACACGTATTTCGAAGTTACTAAGTCTTTCAAAACAACA
>RFOM01000212.1 GCA_009926615.1 Pseudomonadota bacterium | reverse complement strand
CCCGTTATTGAGTCTGTGATTCGCGGAGTCAAAGGGCAGTACCTTTTTCTCGAGCACGGTGTTCTGAATGTCCGCCGTCATGAGGGATATGTCGTGAATTGCGGTGTGCTCTGACAGAGTCTCAGTCCGCCGCCCGCCTTCAGGATCACTTTTTGCGCAGGTGACTCTTGTTCCGCCTTGACGGTGAATTGGCACGGCCCAGATTGTGCAGCACAATACTCTCCAGTTCATCTATTCCTATGGGAAGAAGACTCATGGAGAAACGATGTTTGGCAAGTCGCCAGCGTGTGAAGCGAAGCAGGGCTTCCCACATGAGAATTCTCATTCGATGCACTGTTCCGACGGCAAGCGAAGCAACCGGCAAATGAGCTTTGGTCTTTGATGCAAGTTCGATAAATTTTTGTTCCGAGTACTCCCTCTGCATTTCCAGAGCGAGCAAAATTCGCCAAAGGAGGCGGCTGCTTTTGCCAAGCCCCGAGAGCGGGTTGTCCCAAAGCTGGGAAAAGCGGAGTTGAAAAAGTCGCCGCGCTGCAATTTTAACTTCGCCGATCAATCCCAATTCGTTGACCGTCCGCTGATGTGCAGGTTTGTTCCATGCTTCAACGGTGCGCCAGTAATCGTCGAGTGACTTTCGCCGCAATTGCTCAAGGCATTCAATGATTGCAAAGTTACGCGCAAAAGATGTGAGTTTCACAAATTCCTGCCGTTCTCTCAGCCAAAAGGAAGAGGGTAATTCGATGATATAGCGCACCTGTGCAGGTCTGATTTTGTCGAGAATTGCAAGTTGCAAATCGGAAGAAACAATCAAGGCAAGTCCGTCGGGAGTCTGTCTGAGATTGGCATGTTCTTCAGGCGACACTCTCCTGAAACGGATTTCACAAACACCTGCGGACCTCAGTTCCAAAAGCCTGCGGGCCAAAGTGCGCAAATCGCGTTCATCAAGGGTTGGCCCGATTTCTATCACCGGAGATTGCTGGATGTGCTGAAATATTATCGCTGTGCTGACACGGAAGACTCTCAGCAGACCGACGTCAAAAATAGTGTTCACTATATCCCGCAAACCAAAATACTTCCGCAGTTCGAGGGCAAAAGAATTTCGGGCCGAGATCGACGTCGCTGTAATGGCCAGTTGCGTCAGGCCGCGCATTGCGGCCTGCACTTCAATGCGGAGATCAATTCCGTTTTCCGCAAGCAGCCGCATGACGTCGGCGATGAAATAGGCTGTCCCGTGTTTGTATACGTCGGCACTCATTAATTTCGTCAATTCGTCAAACAGCTTGTTGTTGTGCAGTGCCTCGGGATTGCCGACGAGGCTGTAAAGAGTGTCCAGCAGTCCGGCAACGTCTCTGAGCATCAGCCTGTAAAGC
>RFOM01000211.1 GCA_009926615.1 Pseudomonadota bacterium | reverse complement strand
AGCTTCCTGCAGGCACTTCAACCTAAAATGCCGTCGAGAAACAGTGGCGGTATCACCCGCAATGAAGAATTTGAGAAGTCCTTTGAGCCCATCATGGTTGCCTGCGGCGGCCGTGCCGATGCAGACTTCACAAATGCATTCGGACGTGACTCGTTTGATTTCCTTGCCGACGAGTTCATCGGAAATTTGATTGGCGGGTCGCGCGGGACCGAAATGGATGCGTTGTTCTTCAAGCAGCCCAAACTGAGCGACGGTTCAAGCCTGCATCATTACGTAATGCTTGAGGCAGTCCGCAAGCTTGAAGGGGCTGCAGACGATCCTCAGTGTGTCAGCCGCATCAAGACATGGGCTGTTGACGTTCTCGGCGGAAGCAGTGCGATGTCGAAGGACGTGCGCGGACGTCTGACCGCTCATGCCGGCTTTCAGCGCGCGGTTGCGGACTTCGCTAAGTCGGTCAGCGACCTCAAACCTTCGCTCGATGCCGTTGAGTTCCGCTTTGCCAAACAGATCGACAACAGGCAGACGACAATAGCAGCTGCGATTGCGAACATGACCAATGCCAAGGAAAAACTTGGCAACCAGACGGCGGCTGATGCAGCCAATACGCTGATGGGCAAGCTCGCCTTCACGATTTCAGAAGGCGTTGATGCAACCTTTGATGCCATCCAGCGTCAGGAAGAATTCGATCAAATGGTCGAAGTTCAAAAACGCTTTGCTGCGAATGAAGCTGACGACAAAAAGCAGACTGAACGTTTGAACGCGCTTGACAAAGACGTCGCGGATATGAAGAAGCAACTGGCTGAGTTCGGCAAGACAGCCAATGATGTGAAGGCGCTGCAGGACAAAACAAACAAAATCGAAGGCGCACTGGGCAAGGCCTTGGATGTAATGCTCAGCCTTGCGATTCGCTCCGGACATGGTGACCTTGTTGAAGCAACCAAGATTGCCGGTGCGCAAATGGGATATGCTCCCAAGGAAATCTCGGCGGTCAAGCCGCAAATTTCTGAAGTTCAGCACTTCTTTGCATCACCTGCTCTGGCAAACAGCAGTGACACCTGTACGGGTAACACAGCCAAGCGCGGTGCAGGCGTGAAGTTCTGGACACAGGGCGGCCAATGCTGGGTAAACTTCCGCGGAATTGCAGGACACCAGTGGGCAAGTGCTGCGAGCACGATCTGGTTCCGCGTGTTCGGTGCGGCAGACAAAATGCGCGTCCGTTCCAATCTCTGTGACCGTGCAACGTGTGACGCTGAATTCAAGTTTGCATGGGGCCAGTCACAGGCAACGTCCTCGGTTGCTGATGCGTCGGTCACCGGAAAGATCGCAGGTTCGCCCACGGAAGGCGTGTTCGACTTCCGCGTTCCGCAGAT